>NZ_JBVIDV010000027.1:67629-99086 GCF_055572195.1 Streptomyces sp. NPDC030809 | reverse complement strand
GGGGGGGGGGGGGGTCCCCCCCCCCCAGAGCAACCCGGCTGGCGCCGGGCACCGGGCTCTGCCCGGACCCGCTCCTCAAACGCCGGAGGGGCTGGAGGTTGCGCCCGTGCCGGGGGTTGACGCCGTGCCGGGGGTTGGGCCCGTGCCGGAGGGGCGGGAGGTTGCGGCCGTGCCGGGGGTTGGGCCCGTACCGGAGGGGCTGGAAGTCGCATCCGTGCCGGGGGTTGCGGCCGCGTCGGACGGTGGGTCCGGGGACGAGGACGAGGACGAGGGGAAGGGGGCGGCCGATGCGCACGCCTAGGCTGGCCACGCTGGAGTTCAAGCGCTTCGCGCGAGGGCGCATGCCACGGGCCGCGCTCGTGGCCCTGCTGCTCCTGCCGCTGCTCTACGGCGCGCTCTACCTCTGGTCCTTCTGGGACCCGTACAGCCGTCTCGACAAGGTGCCCGTCGCCCTCGTCAACGCCGACAAGGGGGCCACCGCCGGCGGCAGGCGCATCAACGCCGGCGAGGAGATCACCCGCGGCCTGCACGAGAGCAGGACCTTCGACTGGCAGGAGGTGGACGCCGAAGAGGCCCGGCAGGGCCTCGAACAGGGCCGCTACTACCTCTCCCTGACCATGCCGGAGGACTTCAGCTCCCGCATCGCCTCCAGCTCCGGCGACTCCCCGGAGACCGGCGCGCTCCAGGTCCGCACCAACGACTCCAACAACTACGTCGTCGGCTCGATCTCCAAGGCCGTCTTCTCCGAGGTCCGCGCCTCCGCGTCCAGCAACGCCAGCCGCACCTTCCTCGACAAGATCTTCATCTCCTTCTCCGACATCCACGGCAAGACCGAGGAGGCGGCCGACGGCGCAGACCGGCTCAGCGACGGCATCGGAAAGGCCAAGAAGGGCTCCAAGAGCCTCGCCGACGGGCTCACCACCGCCAAGGAGGCGACCGGCGAACTCGCGGGCGGCCTGCGGAAGCTGAACACCGCGGCCGGCCGGCTGGAGACCGGCTCCGACCGGGTCGCCGACGGCAACGAGGCCCTCGCCGACCGGATCAACGGCCTGGCCGCCAAGGCCCGCCCGGTCCTCAAGGAGAACGCCCGGCAGATCGCGGACACCGCCGAACTCGTGGCCGACACCGCCAAGACCGTCCGCAACCACCTCGGCACCTTCACCAAGGCCGCCCCCGGCGCCGAACGCGCCGCGAAGGCCACCGCCGCACAGCTCGACGAGGTGTACGGGGACCTCTGCACCGGCTCCGCCGAACCCTCCGCCGCCTGCCCCAAGCTGAAGAAGGCCAAGGACGCCGCCGCCGAGGCCGCCGAGCTCGCCACCGACGTCAACACCCTCGTCAAGGACTCCGGCGGAGACCTCGCCACCCTCGACCGCCAGCTCAAGACCCTGGAGAAGCAGGCCCGCGAACTCGCCGCGAAGGCCCCCGGCCTCGCCGGGGACCTCGACACCGCCGTCGCCAAGGTCAACGCCCTCGGCAAGGGCGCCCGTACGGTCGCCGACGGCATGGCCCGCCTGCACACCGGCCTCTCCTCCGCCACCAGCGGCTCCGCCGGCATCGACGACGGCGTCGGCCGCCTCAACGACGGCGCCCGCAGCCTCGACGGCGGCATCTACAAGCTCGTCGACGGCTCCGGCGAGCTCGCCGGCGGCCTGCACGACGGAGCCGACCGGATCCCCGACTACGACAAGGAGCAGCGCGACCGGCGCACCGAGGTCATGTCCGACCCGGTGCAGCTCGCCGCCCAGTCCCTCCACAAGGCCCCGAACTACGGCACCGGCTTCGCCCCCTACTTCATCCCGCTGTCCCTGTGGGTCGGCGCGATGGTGGCGTACATGCTGATCCAGCCGCTCAACCGGCGCGCCCTGGCCGCCGGCGCCTCCGCCTGGCGGATCGCCCTCGCAGGCTGGCTGCCGGTCGCCGCCGTCGGCACGCTCCAGGTGGCCGCGCTGATGTCCGTACTGCACTGGGGGCTCGGACTGGAGATGGCCGCCCCGGCCCTCGCCATCGGCTTCCTGGTCCTGGTCACCGGCTGCTTCGCGGCCATCGTGCAGTGGCTGAACGCCAAGTTCGGCGCCGCCGGCCGGATCCTGGTCCTCGTCGTGCTGATGCTCCAGCTCACCTCCGCCGGCGGCACCTACCCGGTGCAGACCAGCCCCGGGTTCTTCAACGCCATCCACCCCTACCTGCCGATGTCGTACGTGGTGGCCGGCCTGCGCCGGCTCATCACCGGCGGCGACCTGACGCCCGTGGTCCAGGGCAGCGCCGTGCTGCTGGCCTTCACGGCCGGGGCGCTGGCCCTCACCGCCCTCGCCGCACGCGGCAAGCAGGTGTGGACCATGGACCGGCTCCACCCCGAACTGAGCCTGTAGACCTGTGAGAATCAGCGCCATGGAAAGCAGCAGCACCAGGCGGCGGGCCACCCGCCAGAAGCTCTACGAAGCGGCCGTCACGCTCATCGCCGAGCAGGGCTTCTCCGCCACCACGGTGGACGAGATCGCCGAGCGGGCCGGGGTGGCCAAGGGCACGGTCTACTACAACTTCGCGAGCAAGACCGTCCTGTTCGAGGAGCTGCTGCGGCACGGCGTCGGCCTGCTCACCGCCTCCCTGAAGGAGGCGGCCGACGAGACCGAGAAGCGCGGCGGCACCCGGGTCGAGGCCCTCGACGCCATGATCCGGGCCGGCCTCGTCTTCATCGACGCCTACCCGGCCTTCACCCAGCTGTACGTGGCCGAGCTCTGGCGGACCAACCGGGCCTGGCAGTCCACCCTCATGGTGGTGCGCGGGGAGGCGGTCGCCGTCGTCGAGACGGTGCTGTCCGAGGGGGTCGAGCGCGGCGAGCTGAGCTCCGAGATCGACATCCCGCTCACCGCCGCCGCCCTCGTCGGCATGGTGCTCGTGGCCGCCCTCGACTGGCAGTCCTTCCAGCGGGAGCGCTCGCTCGACGACGTGCACTCCGCCCTGTCCCTGCTGCTGCGCGGCCGGGTCAGCGGCGGCTGACGCCCCCCGGACGGGTGACGCCCGGTCGGCGGTGCCCCGCGGCACGCCCGAGCGCGTAGAAATGAGTATCCGTACCTAGACGCACAGATGAGTAGGTACGCGGATGGGCTCCCACCTGCGCAAACGGGAGAGTGGACGTACGGAAGGGGCGCCCGCCCCGACAACCGCCGACACGGGGCGGCGGAGCGGGGCGGGCCGCCTCGGCCGTCACCTCGCGGAGGTGCAGGGGGGCTACCGCCGGACGCAGTCCGGCCCACACGCCGGTGCGCCGGGGCTCGGGGGGATCGAGCCTCGGCGCACCGGCGTTCCTCCGCGGGACGGCCGCGACGCCCGGGCCGGCTCAGCCCCGCCCGCGCAGCGGCAGCCGCAGCCGCAGGGACCGGGCCCGCTCCGACAGCCCGGCGGCCAGCGCCGAGCGGCGCGCCGACAGGGCCCACAGGACCCGCACCGACGACCGCGGCACCAGCCGGGCCCGCAGCCGCTCCCACCGCCCGAGCCCCGCCAGCAGGGCGGACCGTACGAGCAGCACGTCGGGCCGCAGGCCCTCGGCCGGCGGGGCCACCGGCGCGTACAGGACCCGCTCCACCGCCCCGGCCACCCGGTGCACCGCCTCCGCGGCGTCCGTCTCCAGCCGGCCGAGGCGCACGATGCGCTCCGCGGTGCCGCGCGGGGACAGCGCCTCGTCGGGCAGGATGCCCGCGTCCCAGGCCGCGTCCGTCAGCTCCTGCCACACGGCGAGGGTCCGCACCGGACCGGCCGCCGTCACCTGCACCCCTTCCGCGGCCGCCGCGACCGGCGCCAGCCGCCGCTTGCGCACGGCCAGCCGCCACAGGAACGGCAGCAGCAGCACGAGCGCCACCGGCACCGCCGCGGCGAGCACCACCAGGGCCGTGACCCACCAGCCGGTGCCGTCCTCGGCCGCCCCGGCCTGCGCGCCCGCGGTCGGCCCGCAGTCGCCCAGCCGCCGCATCTGCGCGGTGCAGCCCGCGGACGCCGACGGCGCCGGGGCGGCCCCGCTCTGCTCGCCCCGCGGCTGCGCCGTGGTCGGGCCGGCGGTCCGGCCCGGGGTCGTCTCGCGCAGGGTGTAGTCGGGGGTGCTGCCCCGGGTCGGAGTGGGCTCGAAACGGGTCCAGCCCACCCCCTCGAAGTACAGCTCGGGCCAGGCGTGCGCATCGCGCAGACCCACCGAGCGGGTCCCGTCCGGCTGCGCCGTGCCCGGGGTGAAGCCCACCGCCACGCGGGCCGGAATGCCCAGCTCGCGGGCCATCGCGGCCATCGAGAACGAAAAGTGGACGCAGAAGCCCCGCTTGTCCTTGAGGAAGCGGACGATCGCCTCCGAGCCGGTGCCCGAACCCACGCTGGTGTCGTAGCGGAAGGAGCCCGAGGAGGCGAACCAGTCCTGGAGGGCGACCGCCCGGGCGTAGTCCGTCCGCGCGTTGCGCGTCACCGAGCGGGCCGTCTCCCGTACGACGTCCGGCAGGGTCTCCGGCAGCGCCGTGTACTCCTCCTTCAGCGCGGCCGGGGCCGGCGGGGCCGCCGCCAGCTGCCGGGCGGTCGGCTCCACCAGCAGGCTGCGGACGGTGTACTGCGCCCCGCGGGTGTCCTGCTTGCGGTCGCCGACCAGGGTCCGGCCGACCGGCTCGAACCGCCACCGCCCGCCGATCTCCACCTGGGTGGCCGGGTAGGGGAGGGGCAGGTACGTCTGCCCGTACCAGCCCGCCGCGGACAGGCTCGTGCGCACCTCGGTCGTCTTCACCTGCGGGCTCAGCCCCGGCGGCGGTGGCAGCTGCTCCGGTACGTCGTCGACCTGGCGCTCGGAGGTCCGCCACGAGGTGCCGTCGAACTCGTCGAGCGCCACGATCCGCAGGTACTGGCCGGCGGACCCGGTGCTGTCGGTGCGGTAGCGCAGCACCTCCCGGTTCTCCGGCTGGTTGAGGTTGTCCTGGAGCGAGACCAGCGGGTTGACGGCCGAGATGGTCCCGCCGGCCCCGTTGCCCTCGCCCCCGCCGCCACCGGAGAGCATCCCGCCGTCCAGGGCGGGCAGCAGCAGCGGCACGGTCACCGCGACGCCCAGGGCCGCAGCCCCCAGCCGCCGCCCGGTGCGGGCCGGGGCCGAGGCACCGCCCTGGCCCAGCCCGGCGTTCGAGCGGCCCTTGGGGCCGCCGCCGAAGACCCGCCCCCACTGGGAGAGCCGGTCCCGGCTCTCGGCCAGCAGCAACAGCAGGTAGCCGGAGGCCGCGGCCACGAAGAAGCCCCACGAGGCCCCGCCGGGCGTCAGCCCCGCCGCCACCGAGTACAGCGCGAGGAGCGGCAGACCGGCCGGGGCGGCGCTGCGGAAGGTGACCGCGAGCAGGTCCACCAGGAGCCCGATCACCAGCACCCCGGAGACCAGCAGCAGCCCGATCCCGTCGGTCAGCGGCGCCGGCGTGGCGTAGTGGCCCACGTCCTCGACGCCCTGCTGGTACAGCCCCGCCAGCTCGCGCAGCACCCCCGGCCCCGGCAGCACACCGGCCAGGGCGCGCTCACCCGCGTAGAACAGGGTCAGCAGCACCGCGGAGACCAGCAGCTGCGCCAGTACGGTCAGCGCCCGGGCCAGCGGCACCCGGCGGGCCAGCGCACCCACCCCGCTCTGCACCGCCAGCAGCACCGCCGCCCGCAGCAGCCAGGTGTCCGGATGCACCAGCGGGATCAGCGAACACGCGGTCAGCAGCGAGGCCAGCAGCGCGAAAATCGTCAGTCTCGCCCTGCTGCTCATGCCCAGCCCCCTGCCGTGCCCGTCCTGCCGTGGTCCCCGCCGAATCCGCGTCCCGTGCCCTCCCCGGCCTGCCGCCACAGCGGTGCCAGGGCCGCGCCCGGCGGTACGGCCAGCGCCGTCCACCCGGTCTCCCGGAGCTGCCGCAGCCGCTCCCCGGCCGCCTGGTCCGCGGCCGGGTCCTCCCGGCCGTCCGGACCCGCCCAGGACTCCGGGTCCAGGACGAAGGCCACCGCGGCCCCGCTGCGCCGGCGCATCTTCGCGGCCAGCCCGGCCTGCGTGTCGTCCAGCCCGCCGAGGAAGGCGATGAGCAGCCCCTCGGTGCCGCCGCCGCTCAGGGCGTCGTTCGCCCGCGACAGCCCGGCCCCGTCGGAGTGCCCGATCACGGCGAGCGCGTCCATCATCATCCCGGCCGCCTCGGCCGAGTCCTGGCCGCCGGCGGCGAACCCGCCCGCGCCCTCGGCCGGCACCGAGGTGCCGGTGTCCGTCAGCAGCCGTACGGAGAAACCCCGTTCGAGCAGGTGCACCACGGTGGAGGCGGCCCCGGCCACGGCCCACTCGAAGGCCGAGTCGGGCCCGGCCCCCCGGAACGCGGCCCGCCGGGTGTCCAGCAGCACCGTGGCCCGGGCCCGCTGCGGCTGCTCCTCGCGGCGCACCATCAGCTCCCCGTACCGGGCGGTCGAGCGCCAGTGCACCCGGCGCAGGTCGTCGCCGTGCCGGTAGGTCCGCGGGATCACGTCGTCGTCCCCGGCCAGGGCGAGCGAGCGCTGCCGGCCGTCCCCGTAGCCGGAGGACTCGCCGGTCATCCGCACCGCGGGCAGCGGCTCGGTCCGCGGGACCACGGTCAGCGTGTCGTACGCGCTGAACGAGCGGGTCAGCTCGACCATGCCGAACGGGTCGGTCAGCCGCAGCTGGAGCGGGCCCAGCGGATAGCGGCCGCGCAGGTCCGAGCGGACCCGGTAGGACACCTCGCGGCGGCCCCCCGCCTCGACCCGGTCCAGCACGAACCGCGGCCGCGGCCCGAGCACGTACGGCACCCGGTCCTGGAGCATCAGCAGGCCGGTGGGCAGCCGCGAGACGTTGTCCATCCGCAGCTGCACCCGCGCCTCGGCGCCGGCCGGCACCCGCATCGGGGTCAGCCGGCGGGTCGCCGCCACCCGGTAGCGGGTGCGGTGCAGGGCCACCGCGCACAGCAGCGGCAGCACCGCGAGCAGCAGCCCGACCCGCAGCAGGTCGCCCTGGCCCAGGACGTACGCGCACGCGGCGGCGGCGACCCCCGCGGCGAGGAACGAGCGGCCGCGCGTGGTCAGCCCCGACAGGGCCGCCCGCAGCCCCGCCGGCTCGCCGGCGTCGCGGTCCGCGGCCGCGGGGCGCACCCCGGCGGCCATCAGAAGCCCCGGACGCCGCCGGGCGACCGCTCGCCGTGCCCGGCCGGCGCGCCGATGGTCCCGCTGCCGGCCGCCGCGTGCGGGACGGGGGTGCGCTGGAGGATCTCGGCGACGACCTGCTCCGCCGTGCGGCGGTTGAGCTGGGCCTGCGCGGTCGGCAGCAGCCGGTGGGCGAGCACCGGGGCGGCCAGCGCCTGCACGTCGTCCGGCAGCACGTAGTCCCGCCCGGACAGCGCGGCCGAGGCCTTCACGGCCCGCAGCAGGTGCAGGGTCGCCCGCGGGGAGGCGCCCAGGCGCAGGTCGGGGTGGGTGCGGGTGGCGGCGACCAGGTCCACGACGTAGCGCCGCACCGGGTCGGCCACGTACACCTCGCGCACGGCCTCGATCAGCTTGACCACGTCGTGGGCGTGCGCGACGGCCTGGAGGTCGTCGAGCGGGGAGACCCGGCCGTGCACGTCGAGCATCTGCAGCTCGGCCTCGGGGCTGGGGTAGCCCACGGACACGCGGGCCATGAAGCGGTCGCGCTGGGCCTCGGGGAGCGGGTAGGTGCCCTCCATCTCCACCGGGTTCTGCGTGGCCACCACCATGAACGGGCTGGGGAGCTCGTACGTCTGGCCGTCCGCCGTGACCTGGCGCTCCTCCATCGACTCCAGCAGCGCGGACTGGGTCTTCGGCGAGGCGCGGTTGATCTCGTCGCCGATCACGATCTGCGCGAAGATCGCGCCGGGCTTGAACTCGAACTCCCGGCGCTGCTGGTCGTAGACGCTGACGCCGGTGATGTCGGACGGCAGCAGGTCCGGCGTGAACTGGATGCGCTGCACCGAGCAGTCGATGGACTTGGCCAGCGTCTTGGCGAGCATGGTCTTGCCGACGCCGGGCACGTCCTCGATCAGCAGGTGTCCCTCGGCGAGCAGCACGGTCAGCGCGAGCCGAACGACCTCGGGCTTGCCCCCGATCACACTCTCCACCGACCGGCGCACCCGGTCCGCTGTGGTGGTCAGATCAGCGAGGCTCGCTCGATCGTCATAGGTCGTCACCCGGCCCTCCTCGGCCCATTTCCCGGGCCGACGCCCTTTGCGCATGACCGGCCCACCCCGAAACGCGGCACACCGGCCGGAGCGAAGTCCGGGCGGGCGCCCCACCGCATTCTTGACGGCGTCACGCCCCCCTGTCACTCACGAGACGGGATCGATCTCGCGCAGCAGTCCGGTGGTCACGTCGAAGACGAAGCCTCGCACGTCGTCCCGGTGGAGCAGGAAGGGGGAGGTGCGGACCCGCTGCATGGACTGGCGCACGTCCTGGTCGACGTCGCGGAAGGCCTCCACCGCCCAGGCGGGGCGCTGGCCGACCTCGTCCTCCAGCTCGTGGCGGAAGTCCTCGGTGAGGGACTCCAGACCGCAGCCGGTGTGGTGGATCAGGACCACGGCGCGGGTGCCCAGCGCGCGCTGGCTGATCGTGAGGGAGCGGATGGTGTCGTCGGTGACCACCCCGCCCGCGTTGCGGATGGTGTGGCAGTCGCCGAGCTGGAGGCCGAGGGCGGCGTGGAGGTCTATTCGGGCGTCCATGCAGGCCACGACGGCAACGTGCAGGACGGGACGGGCGTCCATGCCCGGGTCGGAGAACTGCCGGGCGTAGCGGCGGTTGGCCTCGACGAGCCGGTCGGTGACCGAACCGCCCGCGAGTGCGGACGCGGGGACGGCGGGCAGGGATGCGGAAGTCGTCATGTCTACGACGTTAGTGCTCAGACGCGGGCGCGGCAGAGGAGAGGACGGACAAAGACGGCCACGCTGTGTTGTGGTGAGCTCACCCACAAGCGTGGCGGGATGCCCCCAACCGGGTGGAACGGGCCTTTTGCCGGTTCCGTACGAGCGGCCCGCACGGCACGCGGGCCGGTTCGTTGACCGAGCCGACCGGTGGACTAAAGTGGCGCGAACCGGCCGGCGCCAGGGGTCCGCCCCGCTCCCGGCCCGAAAATTCCCGCGTGCGCGGCGCGTATCGCAGGTCGCGCCACTGTCTGAGAGGGCGCATGAGCGAGACCCGACACGTCCCGGTGATGCTCCAGCGGTGCCTGGACATGTTGGCCCCCGCGCTGGAGAGGCCCGGGGCCGTCGTCGTCGACTGCACCCTCGGTCTCGGCGGCCACAGCGAGGCCCTGCTGACCCGCTTCCCCGAGGTGCGGCTGATCGCCCTCGACCGCGACAAGGAGGCCCTGCGGCTCTCCGGCGAGCGGCTGGCCCGCTTCGGCGACCGCGCCACCCTGGTGCACGCCGTGTACGACGAACTGCCCGAGGTCCTCGCCCGGCTGGGCGTGCCCAAGGTGGACGGCATCCTGTTCGACCTCGGCGTCTCCTCCATGCAGCTCGACGAGGCCGACCGCGGCTTCGCGTACGCGCAGGACGCCCCGCTGGACATGCGCATGGACCAGACCACCGGCATCAGCGCCGCCGAGGTGCTCAACACCTACCCGCCCGGCGAACTGGTGCGGATCCTGCGCGCGTACGGCGAGGAGAAGCAGGCCAAGCGGATCGTCTCGGCGATCGTCCGGGAGCGCGAGAAGGAGCCCTTCACCAACAGCGCCCGGCTGGTCGAGCTGATCCGCGACGCCCTGCCGCAGGCCGCGAAGCGCACCGGCGGCAACCCGGCCAAGCGCACCTTCCAGGCCCTGCGCATCGAGGTCAACGGAGAACTGACGGTCCTGGAGCGGGCCGTCCCGGCGGCCGTGCAGGTCCTGGCCGTGGGCGGCCGGATCGCCGTGCTGTCGTACCACTCGCTGGAGGACCGGCTGGTCAAGACGGTCTTCGCGGCGGGGGCCACGAGCACCGCGCCGCCCGGCCTGCCGGTGGTGCCGGAGAAGTACCAGCCCAAGCTGAAACTGCTGACCCGCGGCGCCGAGCTGCCCACGGAGGAGGAGGTCGCCGAGAACCGGCGGGCCGCCCCCGCCCGGCTGCGCGGGGTGCAGAGGATCCGCGAGGAGGAGCTGTGAGCGGAGCGGCGGGACCGGAGCGCGAGGGGGCGGCGTGAGCAGGGCGGCCGGGCCGGCGCGCGGCCGGGGCGGACTGCTGGGGGGATCGCTCAGGATCCGGCCCGGCGGTCCCGGCGGGGCCTCCGGCCCGGCCCGGACGCCCTTCGTGCTGCTGGTCGTCGTCCTCCTCGGCGGCGGCCTGATCACGCTGCTCCTGCTGAACTCGGCCCTCAACGAGGGCTCCTTCCAGCTCAGCAGGCTGAAGAAGGAGACCACCGCGCTCACCGACGAGCAGCAGGCGCTCCAGAAGGACGTGGACGCCTTCTCGGCGCCCGACGCCCTGGAGCGCCGGGCCCGCGAGCTGGGCATGGTGCCCGGCGGCAGCCCGGTCTTCCTCGGGGCCGACGGCAAGGTCAACGGCGTGCCGAGCACGGCCGCCGCCCCCTCGCCCACCCCGGCCACCGCACCGCCCGCCGCCGCCGTCCCCGGCACCGGCCCGGCCGCGAACCCGGCCGCGACCGCAGGTGCGGGCACCGCCCCCGACCCCGGCGCGCCCGGCGCCCCGGGACCCGGTGCCGGCCCGGCACCCGGCACCGGCCCGGGCACCGGCCCCGCCTCCGGAGCGGACCCGGCCGCCGCCGGCCCCGACCCGCGCAACGCGGCCCCCTTCGAGGCCGTCCCCGGCTCCGGCCCCGACGCGGGCCCCGCCTCCGGCGCCGACCCGCGCCCGGCCGGCCCCGCCGGCCTCCCCGACCCCGACGCGAAGCCCACCCCGACCCCCGGCAGGTGACGCTGTGACCGCCCTGGAACCGGCCCGCGGCAAGGGCCGCCCCGCCGCCCGCCCCCCGATCCCCGGGGAGGCGCCGTGAGCCCGCAGGAACCCCCGCGGCGCCGGGTGCCCGGCCCCGGCCGGCCGCGCACCACGGACCGCCCGCGGCCCGCCACCCGGCCCGCCTCCCGCTCCTCGGCCCGGACCCGCCCGGCGGCCGCCCGCGGCCACACGATCCGCCTCGGCAGCCCCAAGCCCCGGCTCCGCCTGGTCGGCATCGGGCTCACCCTGGTCCTGCTCGCGTTCACCGTGCGGCTGCTCCAGGTGCAGGCCGTGGACGCCTCCGAGTTCACCGCCCAGGCGCAGAAGAACCGGTACGCCAAGTACACGCTCGCCGCCGAGCGCGGCCAGATCACCGACCGGTCCGGCATCGCACTCGCCACCAGCGTCGACGCGTACGACATCACCGCCGACCCCACCATGTTCACGGCCAAGGAGAGCAAGGCCCTGGACGCGCCCGAGCAGGCCGCGGCCCTCCTCGGACCGCTCCTCGGGAAGGACCCCAAGGAGCTCACCGCCCGGTTCAAGACCCCGAACACCAAGTACGTGGTCCTGGCCCGCCGCCAGACCCCGCAGGTCTGGAACCAGATCAAGGACCTGAAGAAGGCCTTCGCGGAGAAGGCGCAGGCCGACAAGCGCCGCGGCGGCCCCGGGGCCAACGTCCTGGCCGGCATCTTCCAGGAGCCCAGCAGCAAGCGGGTGTACCCCAACGGGGACCTGGCCGCCGGGATAATCGGATACGTCAACTCCGAGGGCAAGGGCGCCGGCGGGCTGGAGTCCGCCCTCGACCGCAAGCTCGCCGGTCAGGACGGCGAACTGCGCTACGCCCAGGCCGGCGGCCGCCGGGTGCCCACCGCGGGCTCCCACGAGAAGCCCGCCGTGCCCGGCTCCGACATCGAGCTCACCATCGACCGCGACATCCAGTGGGCCGCCCAGAACGCCATCACCGAACAGGTGCGCAAGTCCGCGGCCGACCGCGGCTACGTCGTGGTCCAGGACACCCGCACCGGCGAGGTCCTGGCCATGGCCAACGCCCCGGGCTTCGACCCGAACGACCTCAGCAAGGCCCGCTCGGCGGCCATGGGCAACGCCGCCCTCCAGGACGTGTACGAGCCCGGCTCCACCGCGAAGGTCGTCTCCATGGCCGCCGTACTGGAGGAGAAGGCCGCCGGACCGCTCACCCACGTCACCGTCCCCAACCGCCTGCACCGGGGCGACCGGCTCTTCAAGGACGACATCGACCACCCCACCTGGTACCTCACCCTCAACGGGGTGCTCGCCAAGTCCAGCAACATCGGCACCATCCTGGCCACCGGCCGGCTCGGCAAGACCCAGTCCGACGCCAACGACGTCCTGTACTCGTACCTGACCAAATTCGGCCTCGGACAGCCCACCGGCCTCGACTACCCGGGCGAGTCCCGCGGCATCCTCGCCAAGCCCCGCGACTGGTCCACCTCGCAGCAGTACACGATCCCCTTCGGCCAGGGCCTGTCGGTCAACGCCATGCAGGCGGCCTCCGTGTACTCGACCATCGCCAACGGCGGGGTCCGCATCGAACCCACCCTGGTCCGCGGCAGCAAGGGCCCCGACGGCCGCTTCACCCCGGCCTCCGCACCCGCCCGCACCCGCGTGATCAGCGAGGAGACCGCCAAGAGCCTCGCCGAGATGCTCGAATCCGTCGTCGACGACCAGGAGGGAACCGGCACCAGGGCACGCATCCCCGGCTACCGCGTCGGCGGCAAGACCGGAACGTCCAACCGGGTGGATCCGGCCACCGGCCGCTACAAGGGCTACACCGCCTCCTTCGCCGGGTTCGCACCTGCGGACGCCCCCCGGCTCACCGTCTACTGCGCCATCCAGAACCCCACCCGGGGCAGCTACTTCGGCGGCCAGATCTGCGGCCCCATCTACAAGAAGGTCATGGAGTTCGCGCTCAAGACCTTGTCGATCGCCCCCACCGGCGCCCCTCCCGCAGGTCTGCCGGTCACCTTCACCCCGTAAGGCACCACCGTGACGACGATCACCCAGGACCCCGGGAACCACCGCGCCCCGGGCCCCTCGATTCCCGGCGGGCCCGGTGCGCCCGGTACGCTCACCGCCGTGCCCCACGCTGATCAGCCCAGAACCGCCCAGAAAGACGCCCCGGCAGTGCCGCCGGGCGCGCCCAGGCCCGCCACGCTGCGCCCGACCCCGCTGGGCGAGCTGGCCGCGCTGCTGGGAGCAGACGTTCCGGAAGCCGCCCAGGCGGAGATCTCCGGCATCACGCACGACTCCCGGGCCGTGCGTCCCGGCGACGTGTACGCGGCCCTGCCCGGCGCCCGCGTGCACGGCGCCGACTTCGCCGCCCAGGCCGCCGGCCTCGGAGCCGCGGCCGTGCTGACCGACCCCGACGGGGCCGAGCGGGCCGCCGCCACCGGGCTGCCCGTGCTCGTGGTCCCCGACCCGCGCGGCCGGATGGGCGAGCTCGCCGCCGCGATCTACCGGCACCCGGGCCGCGAACTCCTCCAGATCGGCATCACCGGCACCTCCGGCAAGACCACCACGGCCTACCTGGTCGAGGGCGGGCTGCGCGGGGCCGGCCGCAGCACCGGACTGGTCGGCACCGTCGAGATGCGCATCGGCGACGAGCGCATCAAGTCGGAGCGGACCACCCCCGAGGCCACCGACCTCCAGGCGCTCTTCGCGGTCATGCACGAGCGCGGGGTCGAGGCCGTCGCGATGGAGGTCTCCAGCCACGCCCTGGTGCTCGGCCGCGTCGACGGCTGCGTCTTCGACGTCGCCGTCTTCAACAACCTCAGCCCGGAGCACATGGAGTTCCACTCCGGCATGGAGGACTACTACCAGGCCAAGGCGAACCTGTTCACCGAGCGCCGCAGCCGCCTGGGCGTGGTCAACCTCGACGACGAGTACGGCCGCCGGCTGGCCAAGGAGGCCACCGTCCCGGTGGTGACCTTCTCCGCCGCCGGGGACCCGGCCGCCGACTGGCGGGCCGAGGACGTGGTGTCCGGACCGGTCGGCTCCACCCTCACCCTGCTCGGCCCCGAGGGACAGCGCGTACGGGCCACCGCCCCGCTGCCCGGGCCGTTCAACGTCGCCAACACCGTCGCCGCCATCGTGACCCTCGCCGCCGCCGGGATCGACCCGCAGACGGCCGCCGACGGGGTCGCCGCGGTCCCCGGGGTCCCCGGCCGCCTGGAGCGGGTCGACGCCGGCCAGCCCTACCTGGCCGTGGTGGACTACGCGCACAAGACGGACGCCGTCGAATCGGTCCTGCGCGCCCTGCGCGAGGTCACCGAGGGCAGGCTGCACATCGTCATCGGCTGCGGCGGCGACCGCGACCAGACCAAGCGGGGCCCGATGGGCGCCGCCGCCGCCCGGCTCGCCGACACGGCCGTGCTGACCTCCGACAACCCGCGCTCCGAGGACCCGCTCGCGATCCTCGCCGCGATGTTCGAGGGCGCCGTCTCGGTGCCCGCCGGCGAGCGCGGGGACGTGCTCGTCGACCCCGACCGGGCCGCCGCCATCGCGGCCGCCGTGGCCCGCGCCCAGCCCGGCGACACCGTCCTCGTGGCCGGCAAGGGCCACGAACAGGGCCAGGACACCGCAGGCGTGGTCCGCCCCTTCGACGACCGCCAGGTGCTGCGGGCCGCCATCGAGGAGCGGCGCGCGCACACCCGACAGGCCGAGGTGAAACAGTGATCGCCCTCTCCCTCGCCGAGATCGCCGACATCACCGGCGGGCAGCTCCACGACATACCGGATCCGTCCGCGCAGGTGACGGGGACCGTCGTCTACGACTCCCGCGAGGTCGAACCGGGCAGCCTGTTCGCCGCGTTCGCGGGCGAGCACGTCGACGGCCACGACTACGCCGAGCGCGCGGTCGCCGCCGGGGCCGCCGCCGTCCTGGCCACCCGCCCGGTCGGGGTGCCCGCGATCGTGGTCCCCGACGTGGTCGCGGCCCTCGGCGCCCTGGCCGGCGCCGTCGTGGCCCGGGTCGGCGCCGACGTGGTGGCCCTGACCGGCTCGGCCGGCAAGACCTCCACCAAGGACCTGATCGCCCAGGTGCTCCAGCACCACGCGCCCACCGTGTGGACGCCGGGCAACCTGAACAACGAGATCGGCCTGCCGATCACGACCCTGCGCGCGACCGCCGAAACCCGGCACCTGGTGCTGGAGATGGGCGCCCGCGGGATCGGCCACATCCGCTACCTGGCCGGGCTGACCCCGCCCCGCATCGGCCTCGTCCTGAACGTGGGCACCGCCCACATCGGCGAGTTCGGCGGCCGCGAGGCCATCGCCGTGGCCAAGGGCGAGCTGGTCGAGGCCCTCCCCTCCGAGGCCGAGGGCGGAGTCGCCGTCCTCAACGCCGACGACCTCCTGGTCCGCGCCATGTCCGCCCGTACGAAGGCCCGTACGGTGCTCTTCGGCGAGGCCGAGGACGCCGACGTGCGCGCCACCGAGGTCCGCCTGAACCCCCAGGGACAGCCCTGCTTCACGCTCCACACACCCACCGGGTGCAGCGAGGTGACCTTGCGGCTGTACGGTGAGCACCACGTGTCGAACGCGCTCGCCGCGGCCGCCGTGGCCCATGTCGTGGGCATGTCCGCCCAGGAGATCGCGGTCGCGCTCTCGCAGGCGGGCACGCTCTCGAAGTGGCGCATGGAGGTCACCGAGCGCGCGGACGGCGTGACGGTCGTCAACGACGCCTACAACGCGAACCCCGAGTCCATGCGGGCGGCGCTGCGCGCGCTGGTCGCCATGGGCGGCGCCACCAAGGCGCAGGGGGGGCGCACGTGGGCGGTGCTCGGTCCCATGGCCGAGCTCGGTGACGATTCGCTCGCCGAACACGACGCGGTCGGACGGCTTGTCGTCCGGCTCAACGTGAGCAAGCTCGTGGCAGTCGGGGGCCGGGAAGCGTCCTGGCTGCAACTGGGCGCATATAACGAGGGTTCGTGGGGTGAGGAGTCGGTGCTCGTGTCCGACGCGCAGGCGGCGGTCGACCTGTTGCGCAGTGAACTGCGCCCGGGAGACGTCGTGCTGGTGAAGGCTTCCAGGTCGGCCGGTCTGGAGCGGGTCGCACAGGCGCTGCTCGACGGCGCTGCCGAGGGCGAGGTCGCCGGCCGATGAGGCAGATCCTGTTCGCGGGTGTCATCGGTATGTTCCTCACCGTCATCGGCACCCCCCTGCTCATCAAGCTGCTGGCCCGCAAGGGCTACGGCCAGTTCATCCGGGACGACGGCCCCCGCGGCCACGCCGGCAAGAAGGGCACGCCCACCATGGGCGGCATCTCCTTCATCCTGGCGACGCTCATCGCGTACGCCCTGACGAAGGTGATCACCTCCAGCGAGCCGACGTTCTCCGGCCTGCTGGTGCTCTTCCTCATGGCCGGCATGGGCCTGGTGGGCTTCCTCGACGACTACATCAAGATCGTCAAGCAGCGTTCGCTCGGCCTGCGCGCCAAGGCGAAGATGGCCGGCCAGCTGATCGTCGGCATCGCCTTCGCAGTGCTCGCGCTCCAGTTCTCCGACTCCCGCGGGCTCGCCCCGGCGTCCACGAAGCTGTCCTTCGTGACGGACTTCGGCTGGGCCATCGGCCCCGTCCTGTTCGTGGTCTGGGCGCTGTTCATGATCCTCGCCATGTCGAACGGCGTGAACCTCACCGACGGCCTCGACGGCCTCGCGACCGGCGCCTCGGTCATGGTCTTCGGCGCCTACACGTTCATCGGCGTCTGGCAGTACCAGGAGTCCTGCGCCAACGCGGAGACCCTGACCAACCCGGCCGCCTGCTTCGAGGTGCGCGACCCGCTGGACCTCGCCGTCGTCGCCTCCGCCCTCATGGGCGCCTGCTTCGGCTTCCTGTGGTGGAACACCTCGCCCGCCAAGATCTTCATGGGCGACACCGGTTCCCTCGCACTCGGCGGCGCGCTCGCGGGTCTGGCGATCTGCTCCCGCACCGAGCTGCTCCTCGCCCTCCTCGGCGGCCTGTTCGTCCTCATCACGATGTCCGTGGTCATCCAGGTCGGCTCCTTCCGCCTCACCGGCAAGCGGGTCTTCCGGATGGCACCGCTCCAGCACCACTTCGAACTCAAGGGCTGGTCCGAAGTCCTCGTCGTGGTCCGGTTCTGGATCATCCAGGGCATGTGCGTCATCGTCGGCCTCGGCCTCTTCTACGCAGGATGGGCAGCAGAGAAGTGACCTCCTGGCAGGGCATGAACATCACCGTCGCCGGCCTCGGCGTGAGCGGCATCAGCGCCGCCCGCGCCCTGGCCGGCCTCGGCGCCCGCGTGACCGTGGTCGACGCCGGGGACGGCGAAGCCCTGCGGGAACGCGCCGCCGAACTGGCCGGAGCGGGCATCCAGGTGCGCCTCGGCGACGCCGAGACCCTGCCCGAGGGCACCGAACTCGTGGTCACCTCGCCCGGCTGGAAGCCCGGCGGCCCGCTCTTCACCGCGGCCGCGGCCGCCGGGGTGGACGTGGTCGGCGACGTGGAGATCGCCTGGCGGCTGCGCGGCCCCGACGCCCCGCCGTGGCTCGCGGTCACCGGCACCAACGGCAAGACCACGACCACCCAGATGCTCGCCTCGATCCTGCGGGCCGCCGGACTGCGCACCGCCGCCGTCGGCAACATCGGCACCCCGATCGTGGACGTGGTCCTCGGCACCGACCCCGAGTACCGCGACCTCGACGTGCTCGCCGTCGAGCTCTCCAGCTACCAGCTGCACTGGGCCCCCTCGGTGCGCGCCCACTCCGCGGCCGTGCTGAACCTCGCCCCCGACCACCTCGACTGGCACGGCTCCATGGAGGCGTACGCCGCCGACAAGGGCCGCATCTACGAGGGCAACACCGTCGCCTGCGTCTACAACGTGGCGGACAAGGCCACCGAGGACCTGGTCGTCGAGGCCGACGTGGTCGAGGGCTGCCGCGCCATCGGCTTCACCCTCGGCGCCCCGGGCCCCTCCATGCTCGGCGTCGTCGACGGCATCCTCGTGGACCGCGCCTTCGTCGAGAACCGGCAGAAGAACGCCCAGGAGCTCGCCGAGGTCTCCGACGTCCACCCCCCGGCCCCGCACAACATCGCCAACGCCCTCGCCGCGGCCGCCCTGGCCCGCGCCTTCGGCGTGGAGCCGCGCGCGGTCCGCGACGGACTGCGCGACTTCCGCCCCGACGCGCACCGCATCGCGCACGTGGCCGATGTCGCCGGCGTCGCGTACGTGGACGACTCCAAGGCCACCAACACCCACGCGGCCGAAGCCTCCCTCGCCGCGTACGAGCCCGTGGTCTGGATCGCCGGCGGGCTCGCCAAGGGCGCCACCTTCGACGAGCTGGTCGCCAACTCCGCCAAGCGGCTGCGCGGCGCGGTGCTGATCGGCGCGGACCGGGCCCTGATCCGCGAAGCGCTCGCGCGACACGCCCCGGAAGTCCCGGTGGTCGACCTCGACCGGACCGACACTGGGGCGATGCTTGCGGCGGTCCGGGAAGCGGCCCGGCTCGCAGAGCCCGGCGACACGGTCCTGCTGGCCCCCGCCTGCGCCTCGATGGACATGTTCGTGAACTACGGCCGGCGCGGCGACGCCTTCGCCGAGGCCGTACGCGAACTGGCCGCCGAGAGCGCCTAGGTCAGGGGCAGGGTCTGTCCGTGCCGGCTGCTCGTACGAGTGGAGGGGAACAGACATGCAGCGCGTGGCGGTGGGCGCAGGGCGGCGGCCGTCCGTACCGAAGGCCCAGGGGCGCAAGCGGCCCGCGAGGTCCCCGAGGTCCTCGCGGCCGGGCCCGTCCGGCCGCGGTCCCGTCGAGCGGATCCGGCGCACCTACCGGCAGTTGCGCCGGACCTGGGACCGGCCGCTCACCGCGTACTACCTGATCTTCGGCAGCGGTCTGCTGATCACCGTGCTCGGCCTGATCATGGTGTACTCCGCGTCGATGATCAAAGCGCTCCAGCTGGGCCTGTCCGCCTCGTACTTCTTCCAGAAGCAGTTCTTCGCGGCGGCCCTCGGCACCGGGCTCCTGCTCGCCGCCTCCCGGATGCCCGTGAAGCTGCACCGGGCGCTGGCCTACCCGGCGCTCGCCGGCACCGTCTTCCTGATGGTGCTGGTGCAGATCCCCGGGATAGGGGTCGCCATCAACGGGAACCAGAACTGGATCTCCCTGGGCGGCCCGTTCATGCTCCAGCCCAGCGAGTTCGGCAAGCTGGCCCTCATCCTGTGGGGGGCGGACCTGCTGGCCCGCAAGGGCGAGAAGCAGCTCCTGAGCCAGTGGAAGCACCTGCTGGTGCCGCTGGTCCCGGTCGCCTTCCTGCTGCTCGGGCTGATCATGCTCGGCGGGGACATGGGCACCGCCATCATCTTCACGGCCATCCTCTTCGGACTGCTGTGGGTGGCCGGCGCCCCGACCCGGCTCTTCGTCGGCGTGCTGGCCGCCGCCGGACTCATCGTCGCCGTGCTCATCAAGACCAGCCCGCACCGCATGGAGCGGCTCGCCTGCATCGGCGCCACCGACATCGGACCCGAGGGCGGCCCCGACTGCTACCAGGCCGTTCACGGGATCTTCGCCCTGGCCTCCGGCGGCTGGTTCGGCTCGGGCCTCGGTGCGAGTGTGGAAAAATGGGGACAACTGCCCGAAGCCCACACCGACTTCATCTTCGCCATCACCGGGGAGGAACTGGGCCTGGCGGGGACGCTGTCGGTGCTCGCCCTGTTCGCGGCTCTAGGCTATGCGGGTATCCGCGTGGCCGGACGCACGGAGGACTCCTTCGTCAGGTATGCCGCGGGAGGCGTGACCACCTGGATCACGGCCCAGGCCGTGATCAACATCGGTGCGGTGCTCGGTCTGCTGCCGATCGCCGGAGTCCCGCTCCCGCTGTTCTCCTACGGAGGGTCGGCCCTGCTGCCGACCATGTTCGCGGTCGGACTGCTCATCGCCTTCGCGCGCGAGGAGCCCGCCGCGCGCGCGGCCCTCGCGATGCGACAGCCGAAGACCGGCTGGCGGCGGACCGGGCTGAGATGGAAGTCGATGAGACGGCGCGTCAAGAAGCGTCCGTCCGGAGAGCGGTGAATTTCGGTGCATGTCGTACTCGCCGGTGGGGGGACCGCCGGCCACATCGAGCCGGCGCTCGCCCTTGCGGACGCCCTGCGCAGGCAGGACCCGACCGTGGGCATCACGGCCCTCGGCACGGAACGCGGCCTTGAAACCCGCCTGGTGCCCGAACGCGGCTACGAACTCGGGCTCATCCCCGCCGTGCCGTTGCCCCGCAAGCCCACCCCCGAGCTGATCACCGTTCCCGGACGGCTCCGCGGCACCATCAAGGCCGCAGAGGAGATCCTGCTGCGCACCAAGGCCGACTGCGTCGTCGGCTTCGGCGGCTACGTGGCCCTGCCCGGCTACCTCGCCGCCAAGCGGCTCGGCGTCCCGATCATCGTGCACGAGGCCAACGCCCGGCCCGGCCTCGCCAACAAGATCGGCTCCCGCTACGCCGCCGCCGTCGCGGTCTCCACCCCCGACAGCAAGCTGCGCGGGGCCCGTTACGTGGGCATCCCGCTGCGCCGCTCCATCGCCACGCTCGACCGCGCCGCGTCCCGCCCCGAAGCCCGCGCCGCCTTCGGCCTCGACCCGAACCTGCCGACCCTCCTGGTCTCCGGCGGCTCGCAGGGCGCCCGCCGCCTCAACGAGGTCGTCCAGCAGATCGCCCCGGCCCTCCAGCGCTCGGGCATCCAGATCCTGCACGCGGTCGGCCCCAAGAACGAACTGCCGCGTGTCGACAACATGCCCGGGATGCCGCCGTACGTCCCGGTACCGTACGTGGACCGGATGGACCTCGCGTACGCCGCCGCCGACATGATGCTGTGCCGGGCGGGCGCGATGACCGTCGCCGAACTCTCCGCCGTCGGGCTCCCCGCCGCCTACGTCCCGCTGCCGATCGGCAACGGGGAGCAGCGGCTCAACGCCCAGCCGGTGGTCAAGGCCGGCGGCGGCCTGCTCGTCGACGACGCGGAGCTCACCCCGGAATGGGTCCAGAGCCAGGTCCTCCCGGTGCTCTCGGACCCGCACCGGCTGTACGAGATGTCCCGTGCCGCCGCCGAGTTCGGCCGCCGGGACGCCGACGAGCTGCTGGTCGGCATGGTGTACGAGGCGATCGCCGAGCACAGGAACCGCTGACGCCCGAGCCGCGGAAGCACGAACGCAGGAGGCGACAGGAGTGGCCGGACCCACGACCGCGCACCGCGGTGGCACCAAGGCGGCGGGCAGGACTCCCGAGCCGCCCGCTCCCGGCCGCCGGAGAGGAGCCCGGTCCCGCCGAATCGCCCTGGTCGCCGCCCTGGCCGCCGCCGCCCTGCTCGCGGGCGGCGGCGCCTGGGTGCTCTACGGGTCCGACTGGCTGCGCGTCGAGCACATCGGCGTCACCGGGACCGAAGTGCTGACCACCGCGCAGGTGGCCGCGGCCGCGGCCGTTCCGCTCGGCGCCCCGCTGGCGAGCGTGGACACCGAGGAGATCGAGGGCCGGGTGCGCGGAGCGCTGCCCCGCATCGACACGGTGGACGTGGTCCGCGCCTGGCCGCACGGCATCGGGCTGAAGGTCACCGAGCGCAAACCGGTCCTGCTCGTCAGAAAGGGCGGCGAATACGTGGAAGTCGACGCCGAGGGTGTGCGATTCGCCACGGTGCCCAAGGCCCCGGCGGGAGTTCCCGAACTCCTGCTGGACGCAAGGGAGTCGCCGAGCCTGCGCCGCTTCGGCGAGGACCGGCTGCTGCACGAGGCGGTGGGGATCGCCGGCGACCTCCCGCGCGCGGTGGCCGCGGACACCCGGAGGATGCGGGTCCGCTCGTACGATTCCGTCGTACTGGAGTTGACCGGCGGCCGTTCGGTCGTATGGGGGAGCTCCGAACAGGGGGAGTCCAAGGCGCGTGCGCTGACCGCTCTGATGAAGGCGGCACCGGGTGCGGCAGAGTTCGACGTGAGCGCTCCCACCGCCCCCGCGGTCTCCGGGAGTTGACGCGAGGTCGAACAGCGGCGCACCCTGGTTGGCCAGCGATCCGGGTGATCACATAGGGTGAAAAGAAAAACGGGAGGTTCGGCGTGTTCGTTGAACGCGCGCCGCTTGTCGACTTAGTGTCCTGTTCGGAAGAGTCCAAGGAACAGACACACAGTTAACCCTAAACTTAAGGGTTAGGGTTCGGGTCGGCAGCCGCGCTGTCGGACCGCCCCCGTTTTCGGCATCAGTCGTCGCACCGCAAGCCTGCGAGGCGGCGACACGTAACTCGAGGCGAGAGGCCTTCGACGTGGCAGCACCGCAGAACTACCTCGCAGTCATCAAGGTCATCGGTGTCGGCGGCGGTGGTGTCAATGCCATCAACCGGATGATCGAGGTCGGTCTCAAGGGCGTCGAGTTCATCGCCATCAACACGGACGCGCAGGCGCTGTTGATGAGCGACGCCGACGTCAAGCTCGACGTCGGCCGCGAACTGACCCGCGGCCTCGGCGCCGGGGCCAACCCGGCAGTCGGCCGCAAGGCGGCAGAAGACCACCGCGAGGAGATCGAGGAGGTCCTCAAGGGGGCCGACATGGTCTTCGTGACCGCCGGCGAGGGCGGCGGCACCGGTACCGGCGGCGCGCCCGTCGTCGCGAACATCGCCCGCTCGCTCGGCGCCCTGACGATCGGCGTGGTCACCCGCCCGTTCACGTTCGAGGGCCGCCGCCGCGCGAACCAGGCGGAGGACGGCATCGCCGAGCTCCGCGAAGAGGTCGACACCCTCATCGTCATCCCGAACGACCGGCTGCTGTCCATCTCGGACCGCCAGGTCAGCGTGCTCGACGCCTTCAAGTCGGCCGACCAGGTCCTGCTGTCCGGCGTCCAGGGCATCACCGACCTCATCACCACCCCGGGCCTGATCAACCTCGACTTCGCCGACGTCAAGTCCGTGATGTCCGAGGCCGGGTCGGCCCTCATGGGCATCGGCTCGGCCCGCGGCGACGACCGCGCGGTGGCCGCCGCGGAGATGGCGATCTCCTCCCCGCTGCTGGAGGCGTCCATCGACGGCGCCCGCGGAGTCCTCCTCTCCATCTCCGGCGGCTCCGACCTCGGACTCTTCGAGATCAACGAGGCCGCCCAGCTGGTCAGCGAGGCCGCCCACCCCGAGGCGAACATCATCTTCGGCGCCGTCATCGACGACGCCCTGGGCGACGAGGTGCGGGTCACCGTCATCGCGGCCGGCTTCGACGGCGGACAGCCGCCGGCCCGCCGGGACAACGTGATCGGCGCCGCCTCCACCAAGCGCGAGGAGCCCCCGGCCCCGGTCCGCGCCCCCGAGCCCCCGCGGCCCGCCTTCGGCGGACTCGGCTCGGTCACCCCGCGCGAGGAGCCCCCGGTCCCGGTCGAGCCGGCCCCCGTCGCCGAGGTGCCGGTGGTCCCCGTGGCCCCGGCCCCCCAGGTCCCGACGGCCCGTCCCTACCAGGACAGCCCCGCCGAAGAGCTGGATGTCCCGGACTTCTTGAAGTGATAAGCGAGCAGCACACCGCGAACGGCGCCCACTTCGCCTTCACCGACCGGTGGGGCGGGGTGAGCGCCGTTCCGTACGAGGAGCTCAATCTCGGCGGCGCCGTCGGGGACGACCCCGCCGCCGTCCTGGCCAACCGGACGCGGGCGGCGCAGTCCCTCGGCCTCGACCCCGGGCTCGTGGTCTGGATGAACCAGGTGCACGGCCGCGAGGTGGCCGTGGTCGACGGGCCCTGGGGCGAAGGTGCGCCGGTCCCCTCCGTGGACGCGGTGGTCACCGCCCGCCGCGGACTGGCCCTCGCCGTCCTCACCGCCGACTGCACCCCCGTCCTGCTGGCCGACCCCGTCGCCGGGGTGGCGGCCGCCGCCCACGCGGGGCGGCCCGGGCTGGTGGCGGGAGTGGTGCCGGCCGCCGTCGAGGCGATGACCGCCCTGGGCGCCGACCCGGCCCGGATCACCGCCCGTACCGGCCCCGCCGTCTGCGGCCGCTGCTACGAAGTCCCGGCCGCGATGCGGGACGAGGTCGCGGCCGCGGTGCCCGAGGCCTACGCGGAGACCAGCTGGGGAACCCCCGCCGTGGACGTGGTCGCCGGGGTGCACGCGCAGCTGGCGGCCCTGGGGGTGGCGGACCGGCAGCGGTCCCCGCACTGCACCCTCGAATCCCGCGACCACTTCTCGTACCGCCGCGACCGGGTCACCGGGCGGCTTGCCGGATATGTCTGGTTGGACAGTTAGATGACGGACCGTAAGTCGGAGCTCGCCGCGAACCTGGCGCGGGTGGAGGAGCGCATCTCGTCCGCCTGCTCGGCCGCCGGACGCAAGCGGGAAGAGGTGACGCTCATCGTCGTCACCAAGACCTACCCCGCAAGTGACGTACGGCTGCTGGCGGAGCTGGGCGTCCGTCATGTGGCGGAGAACAAGGACCAGGACGCCGCCCCCAAGGCCGCGGCCTGCGCGGATCTGCCGCTGACCTGGCACTTCGTCGGTCAGTTGCAGACGAACAAGGTCCGTTCCGTGGCCGGATATGCGCATGTCGTGCAATCCGTGGACCGCCCGAAGCTCGTCACCGCCCTCTCCGGAGCGGCCGAGCGGGCCGGCCGGGAGCTCGGCTGCCTGATCCAGGTGGCGCTGGACGCGGAGAGCGGGACCCGGGGGGCGCGCGGCGGCGCCGCCCCCGACCAGATCGACGAGCTGGCACGGCTCGTGACGGATGCTCCGGGACTGCGCCTCGACGGGCTCATGACGGTGGCTCCGTTGTCCGGCCCCTACGCCGGACGCGAACAGGCCGCGTTCGAGCAGCTGATGGAATTGTCATCACGCCTGCGCACCGCTCATCCGACTGCCACGATGGTCTCGGCGGGCATGAGCGGTGACCTCGAACGGGCCGTGGCGGCCGGGGCGACACATGTGCGCGTCGGTACTGCGGTACTCGGAGACCGACCCCGCCTCGGGTAACGTCGCCAAGCAAGTCGGACCACAGCAGAAAATATGGTCAATCCCACTGATCGGCGGGCAGACCACGTGGATCGCGGGCACTTGGCGCCTTGGTGACAAAAGTGACACTGGCGGCAGGCCGATCCACCACAGAGCGGGAGGACTCAGAGCATGGCCGGCGCGATGCGCAAGATGGCCGTCTACCTCGGCCTCGTGGAGGACGATGGATACGACGGTCCGGGGTTCGACCCCGACGACGAGTTCGAGCCCGAGCCCGAACCGGAACGGGACCGCCGGCGGCACCAGCCTCCGCATCAGCCCGCACAACAGGACGAACCGGTACGAGCCGTCCAGCCGCCGGCACCCCGCGAACCGGTCTCCGTACCGGTGGAAAGCGGACGTCCGGCGCGAATCGCCCCCGTGGCATCCATCACACCTGAACGACCGAGCCTGGAGAAGAACGCCCCCGTGATCATGCCCAAGGTCGTGTCCGAGCGGGAGCCGTACCGCATCACGACGCTGCACCCCCGGACCTACAACGAGGCCCGTACCATCGGGGAACACTTCCGCGAGGGCACCCCCGTGATCATGAATCTGACCGAGATGGACGACACGGATGCGAAGCGACTTGTCGACTTTGCGGCCGGTCTCGTCTTCGGCCTGCATGGCAGCATTGAACGCGTGACTCAGAAGGTGTTCCTGCTGTCTCCTGCTAACGTCGATGTCACGGCGGAGGACAAGGCCCGTATTGCAGAGGGCGGGTTCTTCAACCAGAGCTAGACAGGTTTCCGGCCTCGGGGCCGGAAGGACACCGGGAAAGAACGGCCCGGCCGACCTCGGCCGGGCGGCGAGAGCAGGGGAGAGGGAAGCGCGGGATGGGCGTCGCACTGCAGGTGGTCTACATCGTGCTGATGTGCTTCCTCATCGTGCTGATCTTCCGGCTGGTGATGGACTACGTCTTCCAGTTCGCACGTTCATGGGAACCCGGCAAGGCGATGGTGGTCGTTCTGGAGGCCACCTACACTGTCACCGATCCACCGCTCAAGCTTCTTCGGCGGTTCATTCCGCCGTTGCGTCTCGGGGGCGTGGCACTCGACCTGTCCTTCTTCGTTCTGATGATCATCGTCTACATCCTGATCTCCATCGTGAGCGGCTTCGCGAGATGACCGAGGTGAGGATGAGCGCGGACGATACGGTCTTGCCGACTGCCGACGACTACGTAGAGGTGAAGAAGACATGCCGCTGACCCCCGAGGACGTGCGGAACAAGCAGTTCACGACCGTCCGCCTCCGAGAAGGCTATGACGAGGACGAGGTCGATGCCTTTCTCGACGAGGTCGAGGCCGAACTGACCCGCCTGCTGCGCGAGAACGAGGACCTGCGGGCGAAGCTGGCCGCCGCCACGCGTGCCGCCGCGCAGAACCAGCAGCAGCAGAACATGCGCAAGCCGGAACCGCAGGACCAGCGCGGCCCGGCCGGCCCCGGCGCGCCCGTGCCCGCCGCCATATCCGGCCCGCCGGTCCAGCAGCAGCCCCCGCAGATGGGCCCGCCCCAGCTGCCGGGCGGCGCCCCGCAGCTTCCGCCCGGCCCCGGCGGACACGGTCCCCAGGGTCCCGGCCCGATGGGCGGCCCCATGGGCGGCCCGATGCAGCACCCGATGGGCGGCCAGCCGTCCATGGGCGGCCAGAACCCGATGGGCCAGCCCATGGGTCAGCCGATGCAGCAGCCCCCCATGCAGCAGCCTCCGATGCAGCAGCCGATGGGCCACCAGCCGCCGCAGCTTCCGCAGGGCGGTCAGGGCCCCGGCGGCGACAGCGCCGCGCGTGTCCTCTCGCTCGCGCAGCAGACCGCCGACCAGGCGATCGCGGAGGCCCGTTCCGAGGCCAACAAGATCGTCGGCGAGGCGCGCTCGCGCGCCGAGGGCCTGGAGCGGGACGCCCGCGCCAAGGCCGACGCGCTGGAGCGGGACGCGCAGGAGAAGCACCGCGTCGCGATGGGCTCCCTGGAGTCCGCCCGCGCCACGCTGGAGCGCAAGGTCGAGGACCTGCGGGGCTTCGAGCGCGAGTACCGTACGCGTCTGAAGTCCTACCTGGAGTCGCAGCTGCGCCAGCTGGAGACCCAGGCCGACGACTCGCTCGCGCCGCCGCGGACCCCCGCGACCGCCTCGCTGCCGCCGTCCCCGGCGCCGTCGATGGCTCCGGCCGGCTCCATGGGCATGGGCGGACCGTCGCCGATGGGTGCCCCGTCCCCGATGGGCGGCGCGCCGTCCTACGGCGGGCAGCAGCAGATGTCGCCGGCGATGACCCAGCCGATGGCTCCGGTGCGGCCGGCTGCGCCGCAGCCGATGCAGCAGGCGCCGTCGCCGATGCGGGGCTTCCTGATCGACGAGGACGACAACTGACGGGGCGCGCGGTGAGCGCGTAGCCGTCGGCAGGCTTGTCAGGGCCGGGCCCTGGACCCCTCACGGGATCCAGGGCCCGGCCCTTTCGGCTACCCGCCCCGCCGCGTGTCCGGGGGCTCCGCCCCCGTGCCCCCGCGCCTCAATCGCCGGCGGGGCTTGATGTGGCCCCGCGGCGCGGGGGGAAAAGGGGGCGGCGCCCCCCGGAGGGGGCGCCGCTTCGGGTGGGGGAGGGTTACGCCTTGCGGAGGCGGAAGGTCAGGGACAGGGGGGCGTCCGTGAAGGCCTCGCCGTACGTACCGTCCGCCTCGCCGGACGCGTAGTCCGTCGCGAGGACCTCGTCCGCGATGAGCGCCGCGTGGTCCGTGAGGGCCCGCGAGACCTCCGCGTCCGAGGAGGACCACCGCAGGGCGATCCGGTCGGCCACGTCGAGGCCGGAGTTCTTCCGGGCCTCCTGGATCAGGCGGATCGCGTCACGCGCCAGGCCCGCCAGCCGCAGCTCGGGGGTGATCTCCAGGTCGAGGGCCACCGTCGCGCCGGAGTCCGAGGCCACGGACCAGCCCTCGCGCGGGGTCTCCGTGATGATGACCTCCTCCGGGGAGAGGGCCACCTCCTCGCCGTCGACCGTCACGCTCGCGTTGCCGGCGCGCAGCGCCTGGGACAGGGCGGCGGCATCGGCCGCGGCCACCGCCTTCGCCACGTCCTGGACGCCCTTGCCGAAGCGCTTGCCCAGGGCCCGGAAGTTCGCCTTGGCGGTGGTGTCCACCAGCGAGCCGCCCACCTCGGACAGCGAGGCCAGCGAGGAGACGTTCAGCTCCTCCGTGATCTGGGCGTGCAGCTCGGGGGAGAGCGCCTCGAAGCCCGCGGCCGCGACCAGCGCGCGCGACAGCGGCTGGCGGGTCTTGACGCCGGACTCCGCGCGGGTGGCGCGGCCCAGCTCGACCAGCCGCCGTACCAGCACCATCTGCTGGGACAGCACCGGGTCCACGGCCGCCGTGTCGGCCTCCGGCCAGGTGGACAGGTGGACCGACTCCGGGGCCTCCGGGGTGACCGGCACGATCATGTCCTGCCAGACCCGCTCGGTGATGAACGGGGTCAGCGGGGCCATCAGCCGCGTGACCGTCTCGACCACGTCGTGCAGCGTGCGCAGCGCGGCCTTGTCGCCCTGCCAGAAGCGGCGGCGCGAGCGGCGGACGTACCAGTTCGAGAGGTCGTCGACGAACGCCGACAGGAGCTTGCCGGCGCGCTGGGTGTCGTACGCCTCCATGGCCTCGGTGACCTGGCCGACGAGCGCGTGCAGCTCGGAGAGCAGCCAGCGGTCGAGGACCGTGCGGTCCGCCGGCGCCGGGTCCGCGGCGCTCGGGGCCCACTGGGAGGTCCGGGCGTACAGGGCCTGGAAGGCGACCGTGTTCCAGTACGTGAGGAGGGTCTTGCGGACCACTTCCTGGATGGTGCCGTGGCCGACGCGGCGGGCCGCCCAGGGGGAGCCGCCGGCCGCCATGAACCAGCGGACCGCGTCCGCGCCGTGCTGGTCCATGAGCGGGATGGGCTGCAGGATGTTGCCCAGGTGCTTGGACATCTTGCGGCCGTCCTCGGCGAGGATGTGGCCCAGGCAGACCACGTTCTCGTACGAGGACTTGTCGAAGACCAGGGTGCCGACCGCCATCAGCGTGTAGAACCAGCCGCGGGTCTGGTCGATCGCCTCCGAGATGAACTGCGCCGGGTAGCGCTTCTCGAAGATCTCCTTGTTCTTGTACGGGTAGCCCCACTGCGCGAACGGCATGGAGCCCGAGTCGTACCAGGCGTCGATGACCTCGGGCACCCGGACCGCCTCCAGGGAGCAGCCCTCGGCGGTGCAGGTGAAGGTCACGTCGTCGATGTACGGGCGGTGCGGGTCCAGGGCCGAGTGGTCCTGACCGGACAGCTCGGAGAGCTCGGCGCGGGAGCCGACGCAGGTGAGGTGGCCCTCCTCGCAGCGCCAGATCGGCAGCGGGGTGCCCCAGTAGCGGTTGCGGGAGAGCGCCCAGTCGATGTTGTTGTTCAGCCAGTCGCCGAAGCGGCCCTGCTTGACCGAGTCCGGGAACCAGTTCGTCTTCTCGTTCTCCCGCAGCATCGCGTCCTTGACGGCGGTGGTGCGGATGTACCAGGAGGGCTGCGCGTAGTAGAGCAGCGCCGTGTGGCAGCGCCAGCAGTGCGGGTAGCTGTGCTCGTACGAGATGTGCTTGAACAGCAGGCCGCGGGAGTCGAGGTCCGCGGTCAGCTTCTCGTCGGCCTTCTTGAAGAAGACGCCGCCGACCAGGGGCACCTCCTCCTCGAAGGTGCCGTCGGGGCGGACCGGGTTCACGACGGGCAGGCCGTACGCGCGGCAGACCGCGAGGTCGTCGGCGCCGAAGGCCGGGGCCTGGTGGACCAGACCGGTGCCGTCCTCGGTGGTGACGTACTCGGCGTTGACCACGTAGTGGGCGGTCTCGGGGAACTCGACCAGCTCGAAGGGGCGCTGGTAGGCCCAGCGCTCCATCTCCTTGCCGGTGAAGGTCTGACCGGTGGCCTCCCAGCCCTCGCCGAGGGCCTTCTCCAGCAGCGGCCGGGCGACGACGAGCTTCTCGGAGTCCTCGTCGCCGGTACGGCGGGCGACCACGTAGGTCACGTCCGGGTGGGCGGCCACCGCGGTGTTCGAGACCAGGGTCCAGGGGGTGGTGGTCCACACGACCAGGGCGGCCTCGCCGGCGAGCGGGCCGGAGACCAGCGGGAAGCGGACGTAGACGGACGGGTCGACGACCGTCTCGTAGCCCTGGGCCAGCTCGTGGTCCGAGAGGCCGGTGCCGCAGCGCGGGCACCAGGGGGCGACGCGGTGGTCCTGGACCAGCAGGCCCTTGTTGAAGATCTCCTTCAGCGACCACCAGACGGACTCGACGTACTCCGGGTCCATGGTCCGGTACGCGTCGTCCAGGTCCACCCAGTAGCCCATGCGGGTGGTGAGCTCGGCGAAGGCGTCGGTGTGGCGGGTCACGGACTCGCGGCACTTGGCGTTGAACTCGGCGATGCCGTACGCCTCGATGTCCTGCTTGCCGTTGAAGCCGAGCTCCTTCTCGACGGCGAGCTCGACGGGCAGGCCGTGGCAGTCCCAGCCGGCCTTGCGGGCCACGTGGTAGCCGCGCATGGTGCGGAAGCGGGGGAAGACGTCCTTGAAGACGCGGGCCTCGATGTGGTGCGCGCCGGGCATGCCGTTGGCGGTCGGGGGGCCCTCGTAGAAGACCCACTCCGGGCGGCCCTCGGACTGCTCCAGGGTCTTGGCGAAGGTCTTGCTCTCCTGCCAGAACTCCAGAACGGCGTGCTCCAGGGCGGGCAGGTCGACCTGGGCGGGGACCGGGCGGTACTGCGGCGGTGTGGTCATGAGGCTGAACTCTTCCTCCGGCGGGCTGTCGTCTCCGTCCGGAGGGACGAGAGCGCGCAGCTCCCGCGGTACCACCCTCCTTGGCCGCCGGGGCGCGTGCGCGCCCGGTGGCCCCCTCATTGGGGCGCGAAGCCGGTTCTACTCGCCGTACGGGAACCTGCGGGCCCCGTGCGGGCTTTCTTCCGGCGGCTCCGGGGTGATCCTTCGCATCGCGCTCGCCCCCGGGCTCTCACCGTCCCCGGGTCGCTCCTGGCTGCGTCCGACGCTACTCGTCCCCATCCATGCCTTTCGCTGGGCCCAGTGTAAGGGCCGCGGGGCGGCTCGGCAGACCGGTTTGCGGGGGCGGGGCGCGGGGGGCGCGCGGGGGACACCGGACCTCCCCCGAATGGCCCGACGCGCCTGCGGGGGCTTCCGGCGGCCCCGGCCGGGCGGGATTACCCGGCGGCGGGCTGGGCACAAGGGAGGCAGACCCGGCCGGGCGTGTCCGGGGGCGGGTCCCGGCGGCGGCGTGCCCCGTTGCCGCGGCGCTGGAGTCGATTTATCGTCAGCACGATTCGCGTGCAAGCTCACGATATGTGAAGGGGCCGCGGCATGGTGGCGAAGAAGACCGCCGAGAAGAAGTCGGCGCCCACGGAGTCCGCCGGCGCGGCCAAGGACGTGTCGGGCAAGAAGAGCACGGCTGCGGCTGCGAGGAAGGGCGCCGCGAAGGCCGCTGCGGCCCCGCGCAAGAGCACGGCGCGCAAGGGCGCGGCGAAGGCCGCCGGCCCGGGTGCGGGTGCGGGCCCGGTGGACGGGCTGGTGCACGTGAAGGCCACG
>NZ_JBVIDV010000027.1:0-67533 GCF_055572195.1 Streptomyces sp. NPDC030809 | reverse complement strand
CACGCTGGAGCGGGCGGCGGCGGAGGCCACGCACACGGCTGCGGTGCGGCCGGAGGGTGCGGTGCGGGCCGCCTTCAAGACGGCGGAGCCGCCGCACACCGCTCCCGGGGCCGGGCCGGAGCCTCCCGCCCGCAAGGGCGGCTCGCGCAGGCGTGCGGCGGAGGCGGCCGGCCCGGGTGCGGGTGCGGTGCCGGTGGACGGGCTGGTGCACGTGAAGGCCACGCTGGAGCGGGCGGCGGCGGAGGCCACGCACACGGCTGCGGTGCGGCCGGAGGGTGCGGTGCGGGCCGCCTTCAAGACGGCGGAGCCGCCGCACTCGGCCCCTGCGGCCGGATCCGGGGGCCACGCCCCCGGCCCGGGACGCGGCTCGGCGGCCGGCCGGACGAAGGGCGCGGGCAGGGCTGCCGGAGGAGCCGCGGCTCCGGCCGCGTCCGCGGCGAGGAAGCGCACGGCGAAGCGCGCCGCCGGGACCACGGCGGATGCGTCCGCCGTGGAGGGCGGGCAGGTCCTGGAAGAGGCCCCCGCCGGCCAGGAGACCGCGAAGGCGGCAGCCGGAGGGACCGGGAAGGCGAAGGCCAAGACCGCCGCCGAGGGGACCCGCGGGGCGGCCGCCGAGGGGACCGGGAAGGCGTCGGCGAAGAGTGCCGCTGGTGGGTCCGGCGAGGTGGCAGCGAAGGGGACCGGGAGGGCGTCGGCCAAGGGTGCCGCCGAGGGGACCGGAAGGGCGAAGGCCCGGAGTGCCGCCGGTGGGGCCGGTGAGGTGGCCGCCGAGGGGACCGGGCAGGCCGCCGTTGCGGCACCGGCGGCGAAGGCCCGGGGGGCGACCGCGAAGACCTCGGCGAAGGACTCCGCGAAGACCTCGGCGAAGGGGTCCGCGAGAACCGCGGCCGGGGACGCCGGTGAGGCGTCCGCGGAGGCGTCGGCGAAGGGCCGGGCCGGAGCCGGGAGCGGGGGCGCGGCGAAGAAGGCCCCCGTCGGGGCCGCCGGGCAGAAGCAGCAGAAGCAGCAGAAGCAGACGGGAGCCGAAGTGGCCGCCAAGAAGAGCACCGGCACGGGAAGCGCTTCGGCGCGCACTTCCACGGCCAGGAAGACGGCCGCGGCCGCCACCAGCGGTCTGCCCAGGACCCGGGGCACCGCGGGCGGCCCGGTGGAGCCCGGCGAGCTCGCCGTACGCCCGGGCGAGGAGCCCTGGACCCCGGAGGAGGTGGCCGGGGCCCGCCGGGAGCTCCAGGAGGAGGAGGCGCGGCTCCAGGCCGAGCTGCTGGCCTCCGAGGAGGCGATCTCCGGGCTGATGCGGGACTCGGGGGACGGGGCCGGTGACGACCAGGCCGACACCGGGGCGAAGAACATCACGCGGGAGCACGAGCTCTCCCTCGCCTCGAACGCCCGGGAGATGCTGGAGCAGACCGAGCGTGCCCTCGAACGCCTGGACGCGGGCACGTACGGGCTCTGCGAGAACTGCGGCAACCCCATCGGCAAGGCCCGCATGCAGGCCTTCCCGCGGGCCACCCTCTGCGTGGAGTGCAAGCAGAAGCAGGAGCGCCGCCACTAGGCGGTCCCGCGCAGCGTGTCGTTCGTCCTGTGGCGGTCGTGGAGGCGTGACGTACTCTCGTGGTGGTCGAGCACCTAGCGAGGGAAGTCCACGTGGCAGAGGCGGAGAGCATCACCGGTACGCCGGAGGCCGGGGCAGCCGGGCCGGAGGCCGTGCAGCCCAAGGGGCGGCGGCGGATCGCGGCCCTGCTGGTCGTCGCCGTGCTCGCGTACCTGCTGGACCTGGGCAGCAAGATGCTCGTGGTCGCGAAGCTGGAGCACCGGGCGCCGATCGAGATCGTGGGCGACCTCCTGAAGTTCGAGGCGGTCCGCAACCCCGGAGCCGCCTTCGGCTTCGGCGAGGCCTTCACCATCATCTTCACGATCATCGCGGCCACCGTGATCGTCGTCATCGTGCGGCTGGCCCGCAAGCTCTACAGCCTGCCCTGGGCGGTCGCGCTGGGCCTGCTGCTCGGCGGGGCGCTGGGGAACCTGACCGACCGGATCTTCCGTTCCCCCGGGGTGTTCCGGGGCGCCGTGGTGGACTTCATCGCCCCGGCCCACTTCGCCGTCTTCAACCTCGCCGACTCCGCGATCGTGTGCGGCGGCATCCTCATCGTGCTGCTGTCCTTCAAGGGCCTGGACCCCGACGGAACGGTCCACAAGGACTGACGCGGGCGGGGCTCCGCTGCGGCGTCCGGCATACTCGACGGGTGAGCACGATTCCCGAGATCCGTACCCTGCCCGTCCCCGATGGCCTCGAAGGCGAGCGCGTGGACGCCGCGATCGCCCGTATGTTCGGGTTCTCCCGGACCAAGGCGGCCGAGCTCGCCGCCGCCGGCAAGGTGTCGGTCGACGGCAGCGTCGTCGGGAAGTCCGAGCGGGTGCACGGCGGCGCCTGGCTGGAGGTCGAGATGCCCGCCCCGCCGCGCCCGGTCGAGATCGTCGCCGAGCCCGTCGAGGGCATGGAGATCGTCCACGACGACGAGGACATCGTCGTCATCATGAAGCCGGTGGGCGTGGCCGCGCACCCGAGCCCCGGCTGGACCGGCACCACCGTGATCGGCGGCCTCGCCGCGGCCGGCTACCGGATCTCCACCTCCGGCGCCGCCGAGCGCCAGGGCATCGTGCACCGCCTGGACGTGGGCACCTCCGGCCTCATGGTCGTGGCCAAGTCGGAGCGCGCGTACACCTCGCTCAAGCACCAGTTCCGCGAGCGGATCGTGGACAAGCGCTACCACACCCTCGTCCAGGGCCACCCGGACCCGATGAGCGGCACCATCGACGCCCCCATCGGCCGGCACCCGAACCACGACTACAAGTGGGCCGTGATCCAGGACGGCAAGGCCTCCGTCACGCACTACGACCTGATCGAGGCGTTCCGCGCGGCCTCCCTGCTCGACATCAAGCTGGAGACCGGCCGCACCCACCAGATCCGCGTGCACATGTCCGCGCACCGGCACCCCTGCGTGGGCGACCTGACCTACGGGGCCGACCCCACCCTCGCCAAGCGGCTGGGCCTGACCCGGCAGTGGCTGCATGCGGTGCGGCTCGGCTTCGAGCACCCGTCCGACGGCCAGTGGGTCGAGTTCGAGAGCACCTACCCGGCCGACCTCCAGCGCGCGCTGGACGTCATCCGGGCGGAGAGCGAGTGACCGCGGCCCCGCGGGCCGAGGTCCTGGTCGCACGGTCCGAGGAGGACCGCGCGGCCTGCTTCGCGGTGCGCCGCGCGGTCTTCGTGACCGAGCAGTCGGTGCCCGAGGAGATCGAGTACGACGCCCACGACGCGGCGGCCGTGCACGTGCTGGCCCGTGCGGCCGACGGCACCCCGCTGGGCACCGGCCGCCTGCTCACCGGCATCGAGGGCCCCGGCACCGGCTCCCTGGGACGGCTCGCCGTGACCAAGGACGCCCGCGGGCTCGGCATCGGGGCCGCCCTGGTCCGGGCCATCGAGGCGGAGGCCGGCCGGATCGGCCTGACCTCGGTGGACCTGCACGCGCAGACCCACGCGCTGGGCTTCTACGAGCGGCTGGGATACGAGGCGTACGGGCCGGAGTTCGAGGACGCCGGGATGCCGCACCGGGCGATGCGGCGCCTGCTGGGCTGAGGCCGGGGCCCGGTCGGCCCCCGCCGGGCCGCCGCGTCGCGTCCGGTATGCGCGGGATGTCCGGTCCGGCGTGGCAGGGTGGCCGCGTGGATCAGCTCCTGCTCTTGTTCCTGCTGCTGCTCGGAGCGGTGGTCATGGTGCCGCTCGGGGACCGGCTCGGGCTGCCCGCGCCGGTGCTGATGACCCTCGGCGGGGGCGTGCTCGCCCTGGTGCCGGCCGTCCCCGACGTGGACGCGCCGCCCGAGTACATCCTGCCCCTGGTCCTGCCCCCGCTGCTCTACGCCTCCGTACAGCGCACCTCCTGGCGGCAGTTCGCCGCCAATGCCCGGCCGATCCTGCTGCTCGCCGTCGCCCTCGTGTTCGTGACCACGGCCGCCGTGGCCGGGGTGGCCCAGGCCCTCGTGCCGGGGCTGCCGCTCGCGGCCGCCGTCGCCCTCGGCGCCCTCGTCGCCCCGCCCGACCCGGTGGCCGCCACCGCCGTGGCGGGCAGCCTCGGACTGCCGCGCCGGCTCGTGTCCATCCTGGAGGGCGAGGGCCTGTTCAACGACGTGACGGCCATCGTGCTCTACCACGTGGCCGTCGCCGCCGTGGTCAGCGGATCCTTCTCCTGGCCCCGGGCCCTCGCCGAGTTCGCCCTGTCCGCCCTGGTCGCGGTGGCCGTCGGGCTCGGCCTCGGCTGGTGCGCGGGGCGGCTGCTGGACCGGCTCGGGGACGCCACCCTCCAGATCGGGCTCACCCTGCTCGTCCCCTTCGTCTCGTACGTGCTCGCCGAGGAGTTCCTCGGCTCGGGCGTGCTCGCGGTGCTCACCACCGCCCTCTTCCTCGCCGAGTACGCCAACGACGCCGACGACGTGCTCGGCCGGCTCGCGGGGCACACCTTCTGGGAGGTCGTCGACACGCTCGTCACCGGCGTGGCCTTCGGGCTCATCGGCCTGGAGCTGCACCACGTCTTCGGCACGGCCGCCGACCGGGCCTGGCAGATGGCCGGCTGGGCCGGCGCCGTCGTCGGCACGGTCGTCGTCGTCCGCCTGCTGTGGCTGCTGCCGGCCGCCTGGCTGGCCAAGCGGCTGCACCGGCGGCGGGACTACGAGGAGGAGATCCCGCTCAGCTGGCGCGAGAGCATGGTGATGTGGTGGTCGGGCATGCGCGGGGTCGCCTCGGTGGCCCTCGCCCTCGCCCTCCCCTTCACCACCGAGGACGCGTCCCCGTTCCCGCAGCGGGACGTGCTCGTCTTCCTCGCCTTCGCCGTGGTCATGGGCACCCTCGTGGTCCAGGGCCTGACCCTGCCCCGGGTGGTGCGGCTGCTCGGGGTGGAGGCCGACACGGATGCCGAGCGCCAGTACGAGCGGCAGCTCGCGGTGCGGGCCGCCAAGGCCGCCAAGCGGCGGCTGAAGGAGATCGAGGAGGTCGAGGACCTGCCCGAGGACCTGATGGAGCAGCTGCTGCGGCGGGCCTACGACGTGGGCGCGCGGATCAGTCCGGACATGGTCGACGAGGAACGGCGCGATGCGTACCGGAAGCGGGTGGAGCGGGTGCGGTCCGTGCAGCGGATCCAGCGCGAGATGATGTCCGCGGCGCGGCACGAGGTGCTTGCGGCGCGCAGTGAGGCCGGGGCGGATCCGGAGATCGTGGACCGGGTGCTGCGCCAGCTCGACGTGCGCAGCCTGCGCCCTTGATCCCGGGGCTCCGCCCCGGACCCCGCGCCTCAATCGCCGGCGGGGCTGGATGTGCCCCCGGCCCGGGGCGTTGGGTGCGGGCCGCCGGTGGTTTCGGGGGCTCTGCCCCCGGGCCCCCGCGCCTCAATCGCCGGCGGGGCTGGATTTGGGCCCCGGCCCCGTGCCTTGGGTCCGGGCTGCCGGTGGTTTCGGGGGCTCTGCCCCCCGCCTCAATCGGCGGCGGGGGTTGGGTGGGTGGGGCGGGGTGGGGCCTCGGAGGTGTTGACGCGGGGGAGGGCGTAGGGGTGGTGTTCGCAGAGCCAGGCGACGAGGCGCTCGCGGACCTCGCAGCGGAGGGTCCACAGGTCGTCCGAGTCCTTGGCGCTGACCGTGGCCCGGACCTGGATCCCGGTCGGCGCGGTGTCCGTGACGACCAGTCCGCTCTTGCGGCCGTCCCACGCCGGGCATTCGCGCAGCACCGACTCCAGCCGGTCGCGCAGCAGGGCCACCGGCGCCGCGTGGTCGAGGTGGAGGAAGACCGTGCCCGTCAGCTCGGCCCCGCCGCGCGACCAGTTCTCGTACGGCTTCGACGTGAAGTACGAGACCGGCATGGTGATCCGGCGCTCGTCCCAGGTGCGCACCACCAGGAAGGTCAGGGTGATCTCCTCGACCTGCCCCCACTCCCCGTCCACGACCACCGTGTCCCCGATCCGCACGGTGTCCCCGAAGGCGATCTGGAGTCCCGCGAAGAGGTTGCCCAGGGTGGACTGGGCGGCGATGCCCGCGACGATGCCCAGGATGCCCGCCGACGCGAGCATCGAGGTGCCGAGCGCGCGCATCGCGGGGAAGGTCAGCAGCATCGCGGCCACCGCCACCACGCCCACCGCCGCGGTCACCACCCGCTGGATCAGCGTGACCTGGGTCCGCACCCGGCGCACCCGGGCCGAGTCGGGCCCCGCCCCGGCCGCGTAGCGCGCGTACGCCGAGTCCACGGCCGCGGTGGCCATGCGCACCAGCAGCCAGGCGGAGGTCCCGATCAGGACCAGCGTCAGGATCCGCTCCACCGCGGGCTCCCGGCCCGTCGGCACCCGGGCCTGGGAGTGGCCGCCGAGCAGCAGCGCGGTGCCCAGGACCAGCTGGAACGGCAGCCGGCAGCGGCGCAGCAGCCCCCACAGCGGGGTCTCCCGGTGCCGGGCGTCGGCCCGGCGCAGCAGCAGGTCCAGCAGCGATCCGGCGATCAGGGTGAGGACGACGGATGCGCCCAGCACCGCCAGGGGCCGCAGCAGGCTTTCCACGGGAACCACCTCCTGGTGGTGACCGTAGCCGACCCCTGTCGGTGCCGGCTGGCACGATAGGTGCATGAACATCATGCTCTTCCACTCGACGTACGGGCTGCGGCCCGCGGTGCACGCGGCGGCCGACCGGCTGCGCGCCGCCGGGCACGAGGTGCACGTGCCCGATCTCTTCGAAGGGCGCACCTTCGAGACCGTCGAGGAGGGCATGGCCTTCCAGGAGGAGGTGGGCCGGGACGAGCTGCTCAAGCGGGCGGTGCTCGCGGCTGCCCCGTACTCGGAGCGCGGTCTGGTCTACGCCGGGTTCTCCTTCGGCGGCTCGCTCGCCCAGCACCTGGCCTTCGCCGACGAGAAGGCGCGCGGCCTGCTGCTGATGCACGGGACCTCCGACATCGCGGACGGCGCGGCCGTGGACGAGCTGCCCGTGCAGCTGCACATCGCCGATCCCGACCCCTTCGAGCCCCACGACTGGCTGACGGCCTGGTACCTGCGGATGCAGCGGGCGGGCGCGGACGTCGAGGTCCACCGCTACCCGGGCGCCGGCCACCTGTTCACCGACCCGGGCCTGCCGGACTACGACGCCCAGGCGGCGGAGGAGGCCTGGCGCGCGGCCCTGGGCTTCCTCGACTCGCTGTAGTACGGGGTCCCGCTCAGGGGCGGCGGCACCGGCCGGCGGGGGCCTCGTACGGCGGCCGGCACTGGTAGCCGAGGTCCGAGGGGCTGTGGCTGAGCCACCGTCCGATGCAGGAGTCCGCCGTGGTCCGGCCGTGTTCGGCGCAGAACGCGAGCGCGGCGTGCCCGTCGGCGAACGGGCCCGGCGCGTACACCACCCAGTAGCCGGCGCGCAGGGAGGCGTAGTCGGAGCTGCGCAGCACCTCGGCCTGCGGCACGGCGGCCCGGACGGCGGCCAGCCTGCGGTCCCGTCCCGCCGTCCCGGAGCTCACGGGCTCGGAATACAGCTGGGCGATCCAGCGGCCGGCCGGGTCGGGGGATTCCGCCGGGGTGGCGGGAGCCGTGGCCGGGGGTGCCTCGGGATCCGCCGTGGCCGGGGGAGCGGACTCCGGGGGAACGAGGGCCGACGGGCCGCCCGTTGCCGGGGTGGCGGAGGCCCGGGCGCGGGACGGCGAGCCGGGGCCCGGGGCCGCGGTCCGTGCCCCGCTCCTCCCGCCCGCGCCCGCCTCCGCCCCCGTGCCGTCCGGCCCGAACAGCGCGCGCCCGCCGAACCAGGCCGCGGCGACGACCACGACCGCCGCGGCGGCGGCGAGCGGCGCGCGCAGCCGGTTCCGGCCGGGCGCCGGCACCGGGGATCCGGGCCGCGTCGGGCCCGGCCCGGCGGTCGGCAGCGCGTCCCACGGGCGCCCCGGGTGCGCGTCGGCCCCGTCCGGGGTGCCGGCCACCGGAGCCGGGGGCGGTGGCGGCACCGGCGGGAGCCCCGGGGAGACCTCGGTCGGTACGGGCGCCCCCGCCCCGTGCCCCGGCGCGGGATCCGGCGGGGCGGCCGCGGCGAGCCGGAGCAGGGCGTCGAGCGCGGGGGCTCCGGGCCGGGCGGCCGGATCGCGGACGAGCACGGCGGCCAGCGCGGGGGCCAGCGCCCCGGCCCGGGCCGGCGGGGGCACCGGCTCGTCGAGTACGGCGGCCAGCGTGGCCAGGGTCGTCGCGCGGCGCATCGGGCTGACCCCCTCGACGCACACGTACAGCATCATGCCGAGGGACCACAGGTCGGAGGCGGGCAGGTCGGCCCCGCGGATCCGCTCGGGGGCCAGGTACTCGGGGGTGCCGATGACCTCGCCGGTCAGCGTCAGCGAGCTCTGGTCCCGGAGGGCCGCGATGCCGAAGTCGGTCAGGACGGCCGAACCGTCGGGGCGCAGCAGCACGTTGGCCGGCTTCACGTCCCGGTGGTGGATGGCGGCGGCGTGCGCGGCGGACAGTCCGGAGAGGATCTCGCGACCGATCCGGGCGGCCTCGGCCGGGGGGAGCGGCCCCTGTTCGATCCGGTGCTGGAGGGTCTCGCCGGGGACGAGTTCCATCACCAGCCAGGGATGGGGGCCCTGGTCGGCGATGTGGTGGATCGTCACCACGTGCGGGTGGCTGATCCGGGCCAGCGAGCGGGCCTCGCGCAGCACCCGCTCGGACAGCCGCCGGGCGGCCTCGGGGGAGGCCTCCGCGAGGGCCGGCCGCACTTCCTTGAGGGCCACCTCGCGGTGCAGGGCGCGGTCCAGCGCCCGCCAGACGGTGCCCATCCCCCCGCTGCCGAGCCGTTCGAGCAGCTCGAACCGTCCGTCGATCAGGTCCCCCGGCGCGCTCATGGCGCCACGTTAGGGCAGCGGGAGGGCGGCCCGCCCGGGGTACGCCGAACTCCCGGCGCGCGCCGGGGCGCGAAGGGGGCGCAGGGGGAAGGGATGCGAAGAAGGGGCACGGTCCGGCTCGCGCCGGGCCGTGCCCCTCTCCTGTTGCCGCACCGCTCACGCGGCAGCAGGCGTTCAGCCGCGGTAGGCGGTCCAGCTGCTCTGCATGCGGCTCACCTGGCCGGCGGTGAACTGGTACATGCACGCGTCGTACGTGTAGTCCATGAAGTTGTGGATCGGGTCCACACCGGCCTTGGAGGTGCAGGTGTCACGGCCGGTCGGGCACTGGTACGCGGCGCTCTTCTCGGCCGGGGTGTCGGTGACGTAGTCGCCGCTGCCCGTGCAGCCGCCCTGGAAGGTGTGGTACAGGCCCATCCAGTGGCCGACCTCGTGGGTGGCGGTGTCACCCTCGTTGTAGTTGGCGGAGGAGCCGCCCGGGAGGGAGCCGTCGAGGAGGACCACGCCGTCCATCTTCGGGTCGCCGGCGTACCAGCTCGGGAAGGTGGCCCAGCCGAGGAGGCCGCCCTGCAGGTTGGCGGTGTAGATGTTCAGCGCGTTCGCGCCGCCCTTGCGGAGGGTGGTCTTCATCTGGGTCTCGGCCGTGGAGCCGTCCGCCAGGTTGTACCAGGAGGCGTTGTCGGTGTAGTCCGTCGACACCAGCTGGAACTGGAAGCCGCTGTTCACGTTGCCGGTGCCCTGGCCCGCGTAGGCGGCGTTCAGGACGGCCAGCTGGTTGTTGACGGCGGTGGCGGACAGCTTGCCGGTGGTCCCGGAGTGGATCACGTGGAAGTACACCGGGATGGTGGTGACGGCCTCGGCGCGGGCCGAGCTGCGCGGGCTCTGCGCGAGCTTCGCGATCTTCGCCTTCAGGTCGGCGTCCATGGCCTTGGCCTGGGCGTCGGAGACGGCGTTGGGCTCGGCGGCGTGGGCGCCGGCCTTGGGGCGCGCGACACGGGCGTTGGCGGCGGAGGCGTCCTCGACGCAGCGCTCGGCACCGGTCTTGGGGGCCGCGGAGACCATCGTGGGGGCCGACAGCGGGCCGAAGGCCAGGGCTCCGGCCAGCATGGCGGTGCCCAGGGCGCGGCGACGGAGGGTGGGGGATATGCGGGCAAGGGCGCGCACGTGAACTCCTCGCGAATAGTGGGGGGTCGGAGGTTTTCCTCGTTGGCGCGGAGTTTACGTGTGCACGTCATGCCGGAGTCAAGGATTTTCGGTCACGGAACGATCAAGCCATCCGGAGCGCGTCCGGACGGCTTGATCACCGGAAGAATTTGATACTCCGTTAGTTCTCCCGGTAACACCCCGCGGTGCAGGGTCAGCGGACCGGCTGGTAGACCCGCTCGACCTTCTGCGTGCCGTTCGGCGTCCGGTAGGAGCGGCTCCACGAGGAGGTCGCGTCGGCCCGTCGCTTGTCGGACAGGACGTAGTAGTCCATCTGGGAGCGCTCGGAGGTGATGTCCAGGACCCCGTAGCCGTGCGAGTCCATGTCCACCCACTTCACGTGCCGGTTGGCGGCCTTGACGGCCGTCTCCGCGACCACCGAGACCGTGTGCGGGGCCACGTGCAGGATGTCGTCGATGTTGTCCGAGGTGACCGACGTGACGACGAACTCCGTGGCGGCGGACCGGGACAGCGGGTAGGTGGCCGCGGTCACCGGGACCTCGTTGGCGAAGGACATGTGGATGTCCCCGGTGAGGAAGACCGTGTTCTTGATGTTCTGCGCGGTCAGGTGGCCGAGCAGCTCCTTGCGGTCGTCGGTGTACCCGTCCCACTGGTCCACGTTCACGGCCAGGCCCTCCTTGGGCAGGCCCAGGAGTTCGGCCAGCGGGCCCAGCAGGTACGCCGGCACCGAGCCGAAGGCCATCGGGGAGATCATCACCGAGGTGCCCACGAGCTTCCAGGTGGCGTCCGAGGCGGACAGCCCGGCCTTGAGCCAGTCCAGCTGGGCGCGGCCGGTCAGGGTCCGCTCCGGGTCGTCCACCGTGCCGCTGCCGGTCTTGGCCTGCTGCGAACGGAACGAGCGCAGGTCGAGCAGGTGCAGGTCGGCGAGGCTGCCGAAGCGGATGCGGCGGTAGGTGGTGCCCGCGATGGACGGGCGGACCGGCATCCACTCGAAGTAGGCCTGCTTGGCGGCGGCCACCCGGGCCGCCCACTCGCCCTCGGTGCCCGGGGTGTGGTTCTCCGCGCCGCCCGACCAGGCGTCGTTGGCGAACTCGTGGTCGTCCCATATCGCGACGACCGGGTGGACCGCGTGCAGGGCCTGGAGGTCCTCGTCCGTCTTGTACTTGCCGTGCCGGGTGCGGTAGTCGGCGAGGGTGACGATCTCGTTCTTCGGCTCGTGCTGCCGGACGACGTACTTCGGCTCCGGGTAACCGCCGGTGGCGTACTCGTAGATGTAGTCGCCGAGGTGCAGCACCGCGTCCAGGTCGGAGCGGGCCGCCAGGTGCCGGTACGCCGCGAAGTGGCCCGACTCCCAGTTGGCGCAGGAGACCACGCCGAAGCGGATCCCCGGGGCCGCCGCGTCGTGCGCCGGTGCGGTGCGGGTGCGGCCGGCGGCGGAGACCGTGCCGCCGGCGGAGAAGCGGAACCAGTACGAGGTCGCCGGGGCGAGCCCGCGGACATCGGCCTTGACGGTGTGGTCGGAGCCCGCCGAGGCGACCGTGGTGCCGCGCGCGACGATCCGGGAGAAGCCCTTGTCCTCGGCGACCTCCCAGGCCACCTCGGTGTCGGGGCCGATGCCCGAGCCCGGGACGGCCTCGGGGAGCGGGGTGACGCGGGTCCAGAGCAGGATCCCGTCGGGAAGCGGGTCGCCGGAGGCGACCCCGTGGAGGAAGGCGGGAGCGCCTGCCCCGGCCGCGTGGGCGGTCGCTGTCCCCAGGGCGGCCTGTGCGGCGAGAGGAGCGAACGCGGCGGTGGCGGCTGCGGCCTTGACGACCGTGCGGCGGCGCGGCGCTGCGGGAGAAGAGGAGTGAAGACTGGTCACGAATGATCATATTACTGACCGGTATTGAGCCAGTGACAGACCTCGGACGCACAACAGGCGGGCGAAACCCTGAAGTTCGCCCGCCCGTTGCCCGGGATTGCCCCGATGTCAGCCCTTCAGGGCCTTGTCGATCGCGGCGTTGAACGCGTCGAGGGTCTGCGGCACGTCGATCTTCTTGCCGTCCATCTTCAGCGTCGGGGTGCCCGTGACCCCGCTCGCGTCGAAGGCCTTCGACATCTCGATGGCCCAGCGGTTGTACGTGCCGTCGGTGACGGCCTTCTTGAACTCCGCGTTGCCCTTCAGCGCCGGCACCTGGTCGGCCAGCTTGAGCAGGTAGTCGTCCTTGGCGAACTTGTCCTCGTTCTCCGCCGGGTGGTTCGCCTTCGCGTACAGCGCCGACTTGTACGCGAGGAACGCGTCGGGGCTCACGTTCAGGGCCGCGCCCAGGGCGCTCAGCGCGTTCTTCGAGCCGGTGCCCGGGAAGCCCTTGTCCAGGAAGGTGGCGCCGATGAACTTCAGCTTGTACTTGCCGGCGTCCACGTCCTTCCTGATCTGCTCGCCCGCGGTCTCCTCGAAGGTCGAGCAGATCGGGCAGCGCGGGTCCTCGTACAGCTCCAGGGTCTTCTTCGCGGCCGGCTTGCCGATGACCACGGTCGTGCCGTTCTCGCCCTCGGTGTTCTTCGGGGTGACGAGCTGCGCCTTCGGCGCCTTCTCCCACTCGTCGGGCTGGTTGGCCTGCATGACCCCGTAGCCGATGCCGCCGGCCAGCGCGAGGACCGCGACGACCGAGCCGGCCACGATGACCTGGCGGCGGGCCTTGTCCTTCTTCGCCTGCCGCTCGCGCTCCGCGCGCAGGCGCTCGCGGGCCGCGTCCTTGTTGGCCTTGCTGTTGCGGTTGCTCATGGGAGGACTCCGTGGGTGTCACAAAAGGGATGGGGGGACTGCCGTACCTGCTCAGGCGCCGAACGGCGCCGGCACGGGAGGTCCCCGCAGGCCCACGGAGTGCACCGGGAAGCGGCTGCGGGCCGCGGCGCCGCCGCCGCGGGCCGCCCGCACGGCGCGGCGCGGCGTCCGGACCGCGCAGCCGGCCGCGGCCGCCACGAGCAGCAGCGGCCGGAAGGCGCACGCGGCCACCGCGCGCAGCAGCCGGCCCAGCGCCCGCTCCCCGCGCCACAGCCAGAAGGCGGCCGCCAGGCCCACCGCGAGGTGGCCCGCCAGCAGCAGCCACGGGGCCAGCGGATCGGCGGAGGCCAGCAGCGCCGCCGCGGGCTCCCCGGCCCGCCCGGCGACCTGCGCCAGCGGGGTGCCCACCGGGCCCCCGCCGCACAGCACGTCCAGGCCGAGGGCGCGCAGCGGGCCGGCGACCGGCCCGCCGGCGGGCCCGTAGCAGACGTGCTGACCGGTGGTGAAGACGGTGTCGGCGGCCAGCTCCAGGGGGACCAGCAGCCCGGCGATCCGCCCGTACCCGCGCTCCCGCCCGGCCAGTCCGTACGCCAGGGCGAACACGGCGCCGCCGAGCGCGGCGACCAGTGCGGCCGGCAGCGGCGTGCGCGAGGTCAGCACGTGGGAAGCGGCCGAGAGCAGCACGACGGCGGCGCTGAACAGCGCCGCCCGCAGTGCTCTGAATCCGATTCCCCACATGTCCATCGCCCGGAAGTGTGCCATGCCTGCCTGTGAAAGCGTGATCCCGGCCCCGCAGGGCCGCTGACCTGGGGCTGGGCCCCCGCCTCAGACGCTCAGCCGCCCGTTGCGGAACAGGTCCACGAAGATCTGGTGGTCGGCCCGCGCCCGGGCCCCGTACGCGTGGGCGAAGTCCACCAGCATCGGGGCGAAGCCCTCCTCGTCGGCCGCGATCGCCGCGTCGATGGCCCGCTCGGTCGAGAACGGCACCAGCGAGTGCCCGCTCTCGTCCGCGTCCGCCGCCGCGTGCATGGTGGCCGTGGCCCGGCCCAGGTCGGCCACCACCGCCGCTATCTCGTCGACGTCGTCGATGTCCGACCAGTCGAGGTCCACCGCGTACGGGGAGACCTCGGCCACCAGCTGCCCGATCCGGCGGCCGCCGTCCTCGATCTCCGTCCAGCCCAGCCACGGGTCCGCGTGCGCCTGCAGGGCCCGCTGCGAGATCACCGTGCGGTGCCCCTCGTGCCGGAAGTACTCGCGCACCGCCCGGTCCGTGACGTGCCGGGAGACCGCAGGGGTCTGGGCCTGCTTGAGGTAGATCACGACGTCGTTCTCCAGGGCGTCGCTGTGCCCCTCCAGCAGGATGTTGTACGAGGGCAGCCCCGCGGAGCCGATGCCCACCCCGCGGCGCCCCACCACGTCCTTGACCCGGTACGAGTCCGGCCGCACGAGGCTCTCCTCCGGCAGGGTCTCCAGGTAGGCGTCGAACGCCGCCAGCACCTTGTACCGGGTGGCCGCGTCCAGCTCGACGGCGCCGCCGCCCGCCGAGAACCGGCGCTCGTGGTCCCGTACCTCCGTCATCGAGTCCAGCAGCCCGAACCGGGTCCGGGCGCGGGCCGCGCGCAGGGCGCCCAGCAGCGGGCCGGAGGAGGTCTCCAGGGTGAAGGAGGGCACCTCCTCGTGCTTGGCCCCGCAGGCCAGGCGGCGGATCCGCTCCCGGTACGCGGCGGCGTATATCCCGACCATCTCGCCGATCTGGTCGTCGCTGAGGGCCTTCGTGTAGCCGATCAGGGCCACCGAGGCGGCGAAGCGCTTGAGGTCCCAGGTGAAGGGGCCGACGTACGCCTCGTCGAAGTCGTTGACGTTGAAGACCAGGCGGCCGTGGGCGTCCATGTACGTGCCGAAGTTCTCCGCGTGCAGGTCCCCGTGGATCCACACCCGTCCGGTCCGGTCGTCCAGGTACGGGCCGCCGTGGCGCTCCCGCTCCAGGTCCGCGTAGAAGAGGCAGGCCGTGCCCCGGTAGAAGGCGAAGGCGGAGGCGGCCATCTTGCGGTACTTCACCCGGAAGGCCGCGGGGTCGGCGGCGATCAGCTCGCCGAAGGCCGTCTCGAACACGTCGAGGATCTGCTCGGCGCGGTGCTCGGTCGTCGTCGCGGGGACCGCCATGGCAGGTGCCTCCTGGTGCGGGCTGGTGCGGTGTCCCGGCCGGGGTCCGGCCGGGCTTGCGGGCGCGCCGGGCCCTGTGCCCGGAGTGCTCCTGTTCGTGCAACGCCCGACCGTACCGGTCAGTGCCCCGGGTCTGTCACCCGCCCGACGTAGACTTCAACGCTGTCCCCCCGTCCCGTCTCCCACCCGTCACCCGACCAGCACCTCGGGCCGTGGCGCTCCGCGCCGGCCCCCTCGTCCCCACCCTTTTCGGAGGTCCAGCGCCGTGGCCAAGAAGCCGTTCACGCACCTGCACGTACACACCCAGTACTCGCTGCTGGACGGGGCTGCGCGGCTCAAGGACATGTTCAGCGCGTGCAACGAGATGGGCATGACGCACATCGCCATGTCCGATCACGGCAACCTGCACGGCGCCTTCGATTTCTTCCACTCCGCGAAGAAGGCGGGGATCACCCCGATCATCGGGATCGAGGCGTACGTCGCCCCCGAGTCCCGGCGCAACAAGCGCAGGATCCAGTGGGGCCAGCCGCACCAGAAGCGGGACGACGTCTCGGGTTCCGGCGGTTACACCCACAAGACGATCTGGGCGTCGAACGTCACGGGCCTCCACAACCTCTTCCGGCTGTCCTCCGACGCGTACGCCGAGGGCTGGCTCACCAAGTGGCCGCGGATGGACAAGGAGACCATCTCCAAGTGGTCCGAGGGCCTGATCGCCTCCACCGGCTGCCCCTCCGGCGAGGTGCAGACCCGGCTGCGCCTGGGCCAGTTCGACGAGGCCCTCAAGGCGGCCTCCGACTACAAGGACATCTTCGGCGAGGGCCGCTACTTCCTGGAGCTGATGGACCACGGCATCGAGATCGAGCGCCGGGTCCGCGACGGGCTGCTGGAGATCGGCAAGAAGCTCGGCATCCCGCCGCTGGTGACGAACGACTCGCACTACACCTACGCCCACGAGGCCGGGGCGCACGACGCCCTGCTGTGCATCCAGACCGGCAAGAACCTCTCCGACCCGGACCGCTTCCGCTTCGACGGCTCCGGCTACTACCTGAAGTCGACCGAGGAGATGTACGCGGTCGACTCCTCGGACGCCTGGCAGGAGGGCTGCGACAACACCTGGCTGGTCGCCGAGCAGATCGACATGACGGGCATGTTCGTCGAGAAGAACCTCATGCCCAAGTTCGACATCCCGGAGGGCTACACCGAGGTCACCTGGTTCCGCGAGGAGACCATGCGGGGCATGCACCGCCGCTTCCCGAACGGGATCCCCGAGGACCGCATGAAGCAGGTCGAGTACGAGATGGACACGATCATCTCGATGGGCTTCCCCGGCTACTTCCTCGTGGTCGCCGACTTCATCATGTGGGCCAAGAAGCAGGGCATCGCGGTGGGCCCCGGCCGAGGCTCCGCGGCCGGCTCGATCGTGGCGTACGCCATGGGCATCACCGACCTCGACCCCATCCCGCACGGCCTGATCTTCGAGCGGTTCCTCAACCCCGAGCGCATCTCCATGCCCGACGTCGACATCGACTTCGACGAGCGCAGGCGCGTGGAGGTGATCAGGTACGTGACCGAGAAGTACGGCGCCGACAAGGTGGCCATGATCGGCACGTACGGCACCATCAAGGCCAAGAACGCGATCAAGGACTCGGCGCGCGTCCTGGGCTACCCGTACGCCATGGGCGACCGGCTCACCAAGGCCATGCCCGCCGACGTCCTCGGCAAGGGCATCCCGCTCTCCGGCATCCTCGACCCCAGCCACCCGCGCTACAGCGAGGCCGGCGAGATCCGCTCGATGTACGAGAACGAGCCCGACGTGAAGAAGGTCATCGACACCGCGCGCGGCGTCGAGGGCCTGGTCCGCCAGATGGGCGTGCACGCCGCCGGCGTGATCATGTCCAGCGAGACGATCACCGACCACGTGCCGGTCTGGGTGCGCCACACCGACGGGGTCACCATCACCCAGTGGGACTACCCGAGCTGCGAGTCGCTCGGCCTGCTGAAGATGGACTTCCTCGGCCTGCGCAACCTCACGATCATGGACGACGCCGTCAAGATGGTGAAGGCCAACAAGGGGATCGACATCGACCTCCTGGCCCTCCCGCTCGACGACCCCAAGACCTTCGAGCTGCTCCAGCGCGGCGACACCCTCGGCGTCTTCCAGTTCGACGGCGGCCCCATGCGGTCCCTGCTGCGGCTGATGAAGCCCGACAACTTCGAAGACATCTCCGCCGTGTCCGCCCTGTACCGGCCGGGCCCGATGGGCATGAACTCGCACACGAACTACGCCCTGCGCAAGAACAAGCAGCAGGAGATCACCCCGATCCACCCGGAGCTGGAGGAGCCGCTGCGGGAGGTCCTGGACGTCACCTACGGCCTCATCGTGTACCAGGAGCAGGTGCAGAAGGCCGCCCAGATCATCGCCGGGTACTCCCTCGGCGAGGCCGACATCCTGCGCCGCGTCATGGGCAAGAAGAAGCCCGAGGAGCTCGCGAAGAACTTCACGATCTTCCAGGCGGGCGCCCGGAAGAACGGCTACAGCGACGAGGCCATCCAGGCCCTGTGGGACGTGCTGGTCCCCTTCGCCGGCTACGCCTTCAACAAGGCCCACTCCGCCGCGTACGGCCTGGTCTCGTACTGGACCGCCTACCTCAAGGCCAACCACCCGGCCGAGTACATGGCCGGACTCCTCACCTCGGTCAAGGACGACAAGGACAAGTCCGCGATCTACCTGAACGAGTGCCGGCGCATGGGCATCAAGGTGCTCCCGCCGAACGTCAACGAGTCGGAGTCGAACTTCGCCGCCCAGGGCGACGACGTGATCCTCTTCGGCCTCACCGCGGTGCGCAACGTCGGCCAGAACGTGGTGGACTCGATCATCAAGTGCCGGAAGTCGAAGGGGAAGTACAGCTCCTTCCCCGACTTCCTGGACAAGGTCGAGGCCGTGGTCTGCAACAAGCGCACCGTCGAGTCGCTGATCAAGGCCGGCGCCTTCGACGAGATGGGCCACACCCGCAAGGGCCTGGTCGCCCACCACGAGTCGATGATCGACAACGTGGTCGCGGTCAAGCGCAAGGAGGCCGAGGGCCAGTTCGACCTGTTCGGCGGAATGGGCGACGAGGACAGCAGCGAGCCGGGCTTCGGGCTGGACGTGGAGTTCTCCGACGTGGAGTGGGAGAAGTCCTACCTGCTCGCCCAGGAGCGCGAGATGCTCGGCCTGTACGTCTCCGACCACCCGCTCTTCGGGCTGGAGCACGTGCTGTCCGACAAGACCGACGCCGGCATCTCCCAGCTGACCGGCGGCGAGCACTCCGACGGGGCGGTCGTCACCATCGGCGGCATCATCTCGGGCCTCCAGCGCAAGATGACCAAGCAGGGCAACGCCTGGGCCATCGCCACCGTCGAGGACCTCGCCGGCTCCATCGAGTGCATGTTCTTCCCCGCCACCTACCAGCTGGTCTCCACCCAGCTGGTCGAGGACACGGTGGTCTTCGTCAAGGGCCGCCTCGACAAGCGCGAGGACGTCCCCCGCCTGGTCGCCATGGAGATGATGGTCCCCGACCTGTCCTCCGCGGGCACCAACGCCCCGGTGGTCCTCACCATCCCCACCGTCAAGGTCACCCCGCCCATGGTCAGCCGCCTCGGCGAGATCCTGCGGCACCACAAGGGCAACACCGAGGTCCGGATCAAGCTCCAGGGGCCGCGCACCACCACCGTGCTCCGCCTCGACCGGCACCGGGTGCAGCCCGACCCGGCCCTCTTCGGCGACCTCAAGGTGCTCCTCGGCCCGTCCTGCCTGGCGGGCTGACCGGCCGCCCGCCCGGCGCCGCCGTCCGCAGCCGCCGCGAGGGGCGCGCCCGCACCTGCGGGCGCGCCCCTCGCGCGATGCACTGCTCCGGCGTCAGTTGTGGCCGAACTTCTTCTGCTTGCCCTTGCGCGCCATGTCCATGGGACTCGGTGCCGAACCGGAGGGCTCGGAGACGGATTCCGTGGCCTTGTGCTGCGACGGCGCGGACGAGCGGGCCGGCTGGGACTTGGTCTCGTGGCGGCGGTCCTTGTTCTTGGCCATGGTGATGCCTCCGTGGGGGGTGTAGGGGCCAGGGCCGCCTTCACACTCACACACCCCCACAACTCGCGCATTTTGGATCTTTACTGTGCGTAGCCGGTGGAACCGCGGGATCCGCCACGCCGATGATCGAGTTCCGGCCGTCAACCCCCTTGCGTTCGGGCAGACTCGGGGAAAACCTGGATCGCTCCCCGGAAGAGGGTGGAACGCGTGGACCGCTGCGTCGTCCTGGTGGACGCCGGCTACCTGCTGGGCGCCGCCGCGAGCCTCCTTGCGGGAGAGCCCTCCCGCTCCCGCATCACCGTCGACCACTCCGCCCTCATCCAGGGGCTGCGCGAGCGCGCCGAGGCCGACACCGAGCGGCCCCTGCTGCGGATCTACTGGTTCGACGGCGCACCCGACCGGGTGCCCCAGCCCGAGCACCGGCGGCTGCGCGTCATGCCCCGGGTCACCGTCCGGCTGGGCGCCCTGACCCGCAGCGACGGCCGGTGGGCCCAAAAGGGCGTCGACGCCGCCATGCACGCCGAGCTCACCGAGCTGGCCAGGAACCGCGCCTGCTCCGACGTGGTCCTCGTCACTGGCGACGGGGACCTCCTGCCCGGCCTGATGTCCGCCAAGGAACACGGCGTCGCCGTCCACCTGTGGGCCGTACAGGCCGCCGACGGGGACTACAACCAGTCCGAGGACCTCGTCGCCGAAGCCGACGAGCGCCGGGTCCTCGACCGCACCTGGATCACCCGCGCGGTCCGCCCCAAGGACCTCGGCGGCATCTGCGCACCGCCCCCCGCACCCCGGCCCGAGATCGCCGCCATCCTCTCCGCCCCGCTGCCCGAGGCCGCCCTCGCGGAAGCCGCCCGCAACGGCGCCGTGCCCGCCCCCGACCCCGCCGACGGCACCCCCGACCCGGCCCCCGCGACCGGCGCCGCCAAGGGCGTCCCCACCCCCAAGGACCTCGCCGGACTGCGCGCCCACGCCCCCGTCCCCGGCCCCCAGGCCCCGCAGCCCAGCCCCGCGGCCACCCTGCGCTGGTCCTCCGACCGGGGCTGGATCGAGCGCAGCGGCCCCCTCGGCGAACCCGCCGAGACCGCCTCGCTGCCCACCCTCGCCCAGCTGACCTCCGCCGAGCAGCGCTGGGCCGACCGCGAAGAGGACATCACCACCGTCGGCGGCGACCCCTTCGAGGTCGGCCAGGTCTTCGCGCGCCGCTGGATGGAACGCCTGCCCGAAACCGGCCACCTGCCGAAGCTCGCCGGCATGTACCCGCGGATCCCGCACCGCATCGACGGCGAGCTGCTGCGCTACGCCGCCCGCTTCGGCCTCCTCGCCCACAAGGACGACCAGATCGACGAGCACGACCGCTACGCGATCCGGGCCGGGTTCTGGCGGGAGATCGACGTCCGCACGGCCGCCGCCGCCCTGCCCGGCGGCGCGTCCGGCTCCGCCACCGTGCCCGCCGAACGGACCGCGGACCGGCCCGCCGAGCGCATCACCGACTAGCCGGAGTGGGGCCGCGGTGCGCCCCCGGAGACGTCGCGGGCGGCCGAACCCCGTAGGCTGCTCCCTCGTGAGCACGGGCACAGCACAGGCGGGACACGCCGCGGAACACGGCGACCGGACCCCCATGGCAGGGGCCGCCGCCCCCTTCGCCGTGGTCTGTACGGTGTCCGGCCTGGTCAAGACGTACCCGCCGGCGCGCGGCAGCCGGGGCACCCCGGCCCTCCCCGCGGTACGCGCCACCGACGGCATCTCCCTGGAGATCCGGCGCGGCGAGATCTTCGGCCTCCTCGGGCCCAACGGAGCCGGCAAGTCCACCCTGGTCCGCCAGCTCACCGGCCTGATGCGCCCCGACGAGGGCTCCGTCGAGCTCCTCGGCCACGACCTGGTGCGCCACCCCGAACGGGCCGCGCGGCTCCTCGCCTACCTCGGCCAGGAGTCCACCGCCCTCGACGAGCTCACCGTCTCCCTCGCCGCCGAGACCACCGGCCGGCTGCGCGGACTCGACGCCCGCACCGCCCGCGCCGAGCGGGACGCGGTCCTGGAGGAGCTCGGCCTGACCGGGATCGCCGGCCGCCCCCTGAAGAAGCTGTCCGGCGGGCAGCGGCGGCTCGCCTGCTTCGCCGCCGCCCTCGTCGGCGAACGGCCCGTCCTCGTCCTCGACGAACCCACCACCGGCATGGACCCGGTGGCCCGGCGGGCCGTCTGGGAGGCGGTGGACCGCCGGCGCGCCCGGCACGGCACCACCGTCGTCCTCGTCACCCACAACGTCATCGAGGCGGAGACCGTGCTCGACCGGGTGGCCGTGGTGGACCGCGGCCGCGTCATCGCCTGCGACACCCCCGCCGGACTCAAGGCGCAGGTCGCCGACGAGGTCCGGCTGGAGCTGGTGTGGCGCGAGGCCCCGCCGCTGCACGTGCCCGAGGTGGCAGCGCTGCGCGCCGCGGCCACCGAGTCCGGCCGCCGCTGGGTGCTGCGCACCGGCCCGGACGAGGCCCGGGCGGCGGTCGCCGCCGTCACCGGCGGACCCGCGTTCGCCGCCCTCGACGATTTCACGCTGGCCACCCCGAGCCTGGAGGACGTCTACCTCGCGCTCGGCGGCCGTACGAAGGGCCTGGTCAAGACGTGAGCTCCGCGAGCACCCCCGTACCGGCCGCCGCACCTGCGGCCCTCGCCCCGCGGGCCCGGCTGCTGCCCGCGCTCGCCGCGGTCTACCGGGCGCAGCTGTCCCGCGCCCGGGTGGCGCGCATCCCCCTGCTCTTCGTGGCCACCTTCCAGTCCGTCGGGATCATGGTCCTGATGCGCGGGGTCGTCGACGGGGGCAGCGAGGCCCGCGCGGTCGTCGCCGGCTCCTCCGTCCTCGTCGTCGCCTTCGTCGCCCTCAACCTGCTCGCCCAGTACTTCGGCCAGCTGCGCGCCTCCGGAGGCCTCGACCACTACGCGACCCTGCCGGTGCCGCCCGCGGCCGTGGTCCTCGGTGCGGCGGGCGCGTACGCCTCCTTCACCGTGCCGGGCACCCTGGTGACGGCCGTCTTCGGCTGCGTGCTCTTCGGGCTGCCCATGGGCGGGCTGTGGGTGCTGGCGGCCGTGGTCCCGCTGGCGGGGGCGGCCCTGGCCGGCCTCGGCGCGGCCCTCGGGCTGCTGGCCCCCCGCCAGGAGCTGGCCACCCTGGCCGGGCAGCTCGGCATGTCGGCCGCGCTGCTGCTGGGAGTGCTGCCGCCCGAGCGGATGCCCGCCCCGATCACCTGGGCCCGCGACCTGCTGCCCTCCACGTACGGGGTCGAGGCCTTCGCCCGTACCTTCGCCCCGCACCCGGACTGGGCTGCGGTCGCCGCCGACCTGGCCGTCTGCGCGGCCGTGGGTGCGATCTCGCTGGCCCTCGCCACCTGGGCCTACCGGCGGGCCGCGGTCCGCTGACGCCGGGCCGGGCACCACCTGGCACGATGTGGGGGTGACCGAAGCCTTCGCCCCGCCGCCGCCCCTCCCCGCCCCGGAGGACCCGGACCTGCCGCCGACGCCGTCCCTCGCCGAGGACCTCAAGGCCGGTGCGGCGGTCATGCTGGCCGTCGCCCTCTCCGGAGCCCTGCTCGGCGTGCTCTGGGCCTGGCTGGCCCCGCGGGTGCAGTACGTCTCCGACGGGCAGGCGGTCTTCCTCGGCAACACCGAGAACGAGGGCCGGATCGGCGCCGACGGCACGTTCCTGCTGATCGCCCTGGGCCTCGGCCTGCTCAGCGGGGGCCTGGCCTTCCTCTTCCGGCGCTCCGGCGGCCCGGCCGTGGTGATCGGCCTGGCCCTCGGTTCGGTGCTCGCCTCCGTGCTCGGGTGGCGGCTCGGCATCCAGCTCGGCCCGGCCCGGGACGTGGTGGCCGCCGCCAAGGCCGCGGGCAAGGGCGTCCCGTTCGACGCGCCGCTCCAGCTCCTCGCGTACGGGGTGCTGCTCGTGTGGCCGGTGGCCGCGGTGGCCTCGCACCTGGGCCTGATCGGCCTGTTCGGCCCGCGCGATCCCGAGGTGAAGCCGGACTGGATGGAGGCGGGCTACCCGCCCCCCTACGCGCACCCGGTGGCCGCACCCGCGGCGGACGCCGGACCCGCGTCCGCGCCTGCGCCCGCCGAGGCGCCGCCGGCCGACACCCCGCCCGCACCGCGGGCCTGAGCCCCCGCGGTTCCCGCCGCCCCGCCGTCGTTCAGGGGCCGGTCCAGTCGAACGGGATGTGCTTGCTGGACTGGCCCTCGCGGTTCCACTCGAAGCCGAAGGCGTCGGCGCGGTCCACGGTCGACCGGCCCCAGGTCGCGACCTGGCCCGGGCCCGTCTCGCAGCCCGGCAGGTTGGCCGACTGCACGCGCGCGCCCTCCGGGGTGGTGGGCCCGGTGAGGGCCTCCGCCCGCGCCTCCACCCGCCCCGGGACCGAGGCCCGCCAGGCGGAGAGGTCCTCCTCGACCTCCATCTCGACGGGGGCGAAGTCCATGCCGCGCATCTCCGCGCCGAACGTCTCGCCCAGCTGCGCCGGCCAGCCGCCCGCCTGGCCCGCGAAGACCATCTGGAGGGCCTCGCGCTGGGCCGCGTCGGCCCGCTCGTCGAAGAACACCGCCGCGTAGGCGTCGGTGTGCTCGCCCCACACGTTGCCCGTGAACGAGCCGAGCATCAGCACGTTCAGTCCGTCCAGCGGCACGTCCCCGTACCGCCCGTCCCGGATGTGCCAGACCAGGATGCCGTCACAGGCCCCGAAGGTGGGCAGCTGGGCGAAGGAGCACGGGCAGGGGACATTGCACCTGCACGTGTCGAACCAGTCGCCCTTCGCGTACCACTTCGGCACCGTCGCCGTAGCCGTCTCGGACATGCCGCGCCTCCTCGCGACCCGGTGACCGGACGGCCGGTCTCTCGACGCCGACGCCCACCCCGGCACATCCCCCGGACCACCCCGCCGGCGCACCTCCGGTCGCACGGGTCTCCCCTCCAAGTCTCCGCCCCCACCCGGCCGGGCGCCATCCCGGCAACGGGCCCGCAGCGCGCCGCCGTGGTGTGCTGGAAGCGTGCGGCACGACCGGAAGGACCTCGCACCACCGCTGCGGCCGGCGAACCTGCTGTCCCCCCGGCAGCTCGCGGCGGCCTGGGCGCTGCTGGCGGGCCTGGCCCTGCTCGCCTGGATCCTGGTGCTGGACCAGGCCCGCGGCATGGGCAACGGGCCCGGCACCATGGGCATGGGCACGGCCCTGTTCCTGGCGATGTGGCTGATCATGATGATCGCCATGATGTTCCCGTCCGTGGCCCCGGTGGCGCTGACCTGGGCCCGCAGCATCGGCCGGCAGTCGACGGGAGCCGTCCGCGCGGCCCGCACCGCCCTGTTCGTCTGCGGCTACCTGCTGGCCTGGACGGCGTTCGGGCTGCTCGTCTACGGGATCCTCACCGTCACCGGGCCGGCGGTGCGCGAGCACCCCGGTGCCGGGCGCTGGATCGGGGCGGGGGCCTTCCTCCTCGCCGGCCTCCAGCAGCTCGGCCCGCTCAAGGACGTCTGCCTGCGGCACTGCCGCAGCCCCATGGGCCAGCTGGTGCGCTACGCGGGCTTCCGCAGCCCGGCCCGCGACCTGCGGGTGGGACTGCACCACGGGCTGTACTGCGTCGGCTGCTGCTGGGGGCTGATGATCGTCCTCGTGCCGCTGGGCGTCATGAACGTGCCGGCCATGGCCGCGGTGGCGGTGGTGATCTTCGTGGAGAAGCTGTGGCGGCTCGGCCCGCTGTTCTCCACGGCGGTGGGCGCGGTCTTCCTCGTCCTCGCCGTCCTCGCCGCCCTCCTGCCCTTCCCGAACTGGCTGCTGCCGGGCCTGGAGGACACGATGCAGCCGATGGAGGAGATGGCCCCCGCGGGCCCGCCGCCGGGCGGCTGACCGGCGCGGCCGGCCGACCCGGCCGGCCCGACACGCCAGGCCGCGACCGGCACGCCGGTCAGGCCGGCACGCCGGTCAGGCAGGCACGCCCCGTCAGGCCGGCACGCCCGGTCAGGCCCGCCGCGACCGGCCGCGAGGACCGTGCGCCCGGCTCCGCCGGCTACGGCCGGGCGATCGGTGCCAGGACCGCCCCCGTCAGGGCCGCCAGATCAGCCGGGGACAGCTCGACCTCCAGCCCCCGCCGGCCCGCCGACACGCAGATCGTGCCGTGCGCCGAAGCCGAGGAGTCCAGCACGGTCGGCAGGGCGCGCCGCTGCCCGAGCGGGGAGATCCCGCCCCGCACGTACCCCGAGGAGCGCTCGGCCGCCGCCGGGTCGGCCATCGCCGCCTTCTTGCCGCCGACCGCCGCGGCCAGCGCCTTCAGGTCCAGCGAGCCCGCGACCGGGACCACGGCCACCGTCAGCGCCCCGTCCACCTCCGCGACCAGCGTCTTGAAGACCCGCTCCGGGGAGACCCCGAGCGCCTCCGCGGCCTCCGCCCCGTACGAGGCGGCCGCCGGGTCGTGGGCGTACGCGTGCACTGTGAACGGCAGCCCGGCCGCCGTCAGCGCGACCGTCGCCGGGGTGCCGCCCGCTCCCTGCTTCGCCTTCTTCGCCATGCGTGCGCGGGTCCCCTCAGTTCTGGCTGGTCGGATTCCGGGTCAGGTCCACCATGGGCAGCGAGGGCAGGTGGCGGATGACCGCCGTCTCGGTGCGCAGCAGCCTGAGCTCCTCGGCCAGCCGGGTCGCGGTGTCCGGGGCCTGGAGCAGCCGCTGCTTCGACGGGACGTCCAGCACGGTCGCCGCGGCCACCAGGTACGACACCACCGAGGGCTCGTCCGGCAGGTCGGCCCCCGTGCTCAGGGACCGCTCCCGGGCCCCCGCCAGCCGCTTCTGGTACGCCCGGAAGGCCCGCAGCACCCCCTCGGCCAGTGCCCCGGCCCCCTCGCCCGAGTCCTCCGGCAGCTCCTCCAGCTCGGCCGTCAGGTAGGGCCCGCTCGCGTCCACCGACAGCAGCTTCACCCGCACCGTGCCCGTGGCCAGCACCTCGAAGCTGCCGTCCTCGCGCTCCCGGATGGTCGCCGCGTCGGCGATGCAGCCCACCCGGTGGAAGGCCTGCGCCGGATCGCTGCCGAAGCCCGCGGCCGGACCCTTCTCGGGCAGCGCCGTCGGGTCGGGCATCCCGGGTGCGCTCGGCGCCACCTCGCGGCCGTCGCGGATCGCGACGACGGCGAAGCGGCGGGGCTCCTCGTCGCCGGACTTCAGCAGATCGCGCATCATGGCGCGATAGCGCTCCTCGAAGACGTTCAGGGGCATGACGAGCCCCGGGAACAGCACCGAGTTGAGGGGGAAGAGCGGCAGGCGAACGGTGGTCACGACGGTCAGCGTAATGGCCGGGGGACCGCCCCCGTCACCCCCGGCCGCCCCCGCCCCCGCCGCTCACCCCCGCCGCAGCAGCCGGGAGGCCCCCGCGGCCACCGTCGTGGCCAGCACCCAGCCCGCCAGCACCAGCACCGCGGCCCCCCACTGCCAGCCGCCCTCCATCCGCCAGTAGCCGTCCTGGCCGAGATCGATCACCGGCAGCAGCAGGTCCAGGGAGTACAGCACCGGATTCCACAGCGGGGTCTCACCCGGTTTGATCGCCACCGGATCATGGCGGGAAAAGGCCACCGCCCCCGCCGCCCACAGCACCAGCATCCACACCGCCGCCCGCCCCGGCCGGTAGCCGTACGCCACCGTCCAGTCCTGGAGGTACCCCCACGCCTTCGCCGCCAGCGGCAGCGTCTCGCGCCGCCGGCGCTGCTTCGCCAGCAGCACCTCCCGCGCCTCCGCGTCCTCCCCGCCCGCCCGCAGCACCGCCGCCAGCCGCTCGTACGGCTCCGGCGAGTACTCGGGGGTCGCCGCCTCCACCCACTCCAGCCGCCGCGCCAGCGGGAACAGCCCCCGCGGCACCAGGAACTCGTAGCTGAAGCCGTCCATCGACACCATGCCCGGGCCCGGCCAGCTCGTGGCCTGGTCCACCAGCTTCACCACCTTCGATCCCGACAGCACCAGCCGCCCCTGCTCCGGCCGCTCGCCCACGAACCGCAGCTCCGGGGTCTGGATCCGGCGCAGCGACACCTCCTGGTCCGCGGCCAGCACGAACCGCGCCCCGAAGAAGTCCACCGCGTCCCCGAACCGCCCGTCGTCCAGCCGCAGCCCGCCCCGGCACTCGAACCGCTGCACCCGGCCCCCGCGCACCGGCGTGCTCCCCAGCCCGTACGGGGGAGTGGAGCCCGGCTCCCCGCCCGGGTCCAGCGCCACCGAGGTCAGGTACAGGGTGCGCTCCACCGTCAGCTGCGGGGCGTTCAGCGCCCGCCGCCCGTACGGATTGCGCAGCCGCGCCCCGCGCAGGCTCATCGACACCCCCACCTTCGCCCCGCGCAGGCTCACCTCCCCGTACGTCTCCAGCAGCTCCGCCTGGAAGTCCTGGCCCACCGACAGCCCGTCCGCGGCGATCGCCCGGCCCTTGCTGTCCCGCTGCACCACCGCCTGGCTGACCAGCAGGTCCGTGCCGATCTGCGCGTCCGTGAGCCGGATCCCGCGGGCCACCCGGCAGCGCGGCAGGTGCAGGTCCCCCTCCGTGTGCAGGCGGGACGCCTCGATCCGCGGCACCGAGCAGTTCACCATCCGCAGCGTGGAGAACCGGGTCTCCGACAGTTGCACTTCGCTGTCGAAACGGCACGAGGTCAGCTCCACGTACGGGCCCACCGTGCCGCCCGACAGCTCCAGCCGCCCCGTGATCCGCGCCCCGCGCAGCTTCAGCGAGGCCACCCGGCCGGGCACCGGCTCCGGCCCGCCCAGCAGCAGCCGGTGCAGCACCTCCGCCCGCACGCTGCGCTCCGGCCCCCAGGCCCGGTCCGCCATCGGATCGTCCCGGTCGGCCGCGTGCGCGCTCAGGTCGCAGACCGTCCCCGTGCGGAAGGCCCGCCACAGCCGCAGCTCCGGCGCCCGGAGATCCGCCGGTGCGCCGTCCAGCCCGTCGGGCTGCACCGCTCGTGCCTCGTCCACGAAGAGGCCCCCCTTCCCCATCGGTCGTCCTTGCGAACGCTAGTGGTCACGGGTGGCGTCCGGGGCGCGTATCAGCCAGTGATACGGACGACCGGTGGCGGGAGGCGGTCTGAGAGAATCGGGGTGTGATCTCTCGTATCGACCTGCGCGGCGACGCCCTCCCCGAGGGCGCGGCCCTGCGCGCTCTGCTGCCCCGTGCCGAATTCGACGTGGAAGCCGCCCTGGACAAGGTGCGGCCGATCTGCGAGGACGTGCACCATCGGGGCAACGCGGCGCTGATCGAGTACGCGGAGAAGTTCGACGGGGTCACCCTCAAGCAGGTCAGGGTCCCCGCGGAGGCCCTGCACGACGCCCTGGAGCAGCTCGATCCGGCCGTCCGCGCCGCCCTGGAGGAGTCCATCCGGCGGGCCCGCATCGTCCACGCCGCCCAGCGCCGCACCGAGCACACCACCCAGGTGGTCCCCGGTGGCACCGTCACCGAGAAGTGGGTCCCCGTCGAGCGCGTCGGCCTCTACGCCCCAGGCGGCCGCTCGGTCTACCCGTCCTCCGTGGTCATGAACGTCGTGCCCGCGCAGGAGGCCGGCGTCGGCTCCGTCGCGCTCGCCTCCCCGCCGCAGGCCGAGTTCGGCGGCCTGCCGCACCCCACGATCCTCGCCGCCTGCGCCCTGCTCGGCGTGGACGAGGTGTACGCGGCCGGCGGCGCCCAGGCCGTGGCGATGTTCGCGTACGGGACCGACGGCCCCGACGGCTGCGCCCCCGCCAACATGGTGACCGGCCCCGGCAACATCTGGGTGGCCGCCGCCAAGCGCTACTTCACCGGCAGGATCGGCATCGACACCGAGGCCGGCCCCACCGAGATCGCGGTCCTCGCGGACTCCACCGCCGACCCCGTGCACGTCGCCGCCGACCTGATCAGCCAGGCCGAGCACGACCCGCTGGCCGCCGCCGTCCTCGTCACCGACTCCGAGGAGCTCGCGGCCGCCGTCGAGAAGGAGCTGGAGCCGCAGGTCGCGGCCACCAAGCACGTCGAGGACCGGATCCGGCCCGCCCTCGCCGGCCGGCAGTCCGCCATCGTCCTGGTCAACGACCTGGAGGACGGCCTCAAGGTGGTCGACGCGTACGGCGCCGAGCACCTGGAGATCCAGACCGCCGACGCCGCCGCCCTGGCCGCCCGGGTCCGCAACGCCGGCGCGGTCTTCGTCGGCCCCTGGTCCCCGGTCTCCCTCGGCGACTACTGCGCCGGCTCCAACCACGTGCTGCCCACCGGCGGCTGCGCCTGCCACTCCTCGGGCCTGTCCGTGCAGTCCTTCCTGCGCGGCATCCACATCGTGGACTACACCCGCGACGCCCTCGCCGAGGTCACCCACCACGTGGTGACCCTCGCCGAGGCCGAGGACCTCCCCGCCCACGGCGCCGCCCTGAAGGCCCGGTTCGGATGGAAGGTGCCCGGCAAGTGACCTCGTACGACCGCACCGCGGACCTCGGCATCGACGACCTCCCCATCCGGGACGAACTGCGCGGCAAGTCCCCGTACGGCGCCCCCCAGCTCGACGTGCCCGTCCAGCTGAACACCAACGAGAACCCCTACCCGCTGCCCGAGCCCCTCGTCCGGCGCATCGCCGAACGGGTGGCCGAGGCGGCCCGCGGGCTCAACCGCTACCCCGACCGGGACGCCGTCGAGCTGCGCACCGAGCTGGCCCGCTACCTCACCCGCACCGCCGGGCACCCGGTCGGCAAGGAGAACGTCTGGGCCGCCAACGGCTCCAACGAGGTCATCCAGCAGCTGCTCCAGACCTTCGGCGGCCCCGGCCGCACCGCCATCGGCTTCGAGCCCTCGTACTCGATGCACGGCCTCATCGCCCGCGGCACCGGCACCGGCTGGATCTCCGGCCCGCGCAACGAGGACTTCACCATCGACGTGGACGCGGCCGCCGCGGCGATCGCCGAGCACGCCCCCGACGTCGTCTTCATCACCTCCCCCAACAACCCCACCGGCACCGCGGTCGCGGCCGACACCGCCCTCGCCCTGTACGAGGCCGCCCAGGCCGCCAAGCCGTCCCTGGTGGTCGTCGACGAGGCCTACGTCGAATTCAGCCACCGCGCCTCCCTGCTGCCCCTCATCGAGGGCCGGCCGCACCTGGTGGTCTCCCGCACCATGTCCAAGGCCTTCGGCGCGGCCGGACTGCGCCTGGGCTACCTGGCCGCCCACCCGGCCGTCGTGGACGCCGTACAGCTGGTCCGCCTGCCGTACCACCTGTCCGCCGTCACCCAGGCCACCGCACTGGCCGCCCTGGAGCACACCGACACCCTCCTGGGCTACGTCGAACAGCTCAAGGCCGAGCGGGACCGGCTGGTCGCCGAACTGCGCGCGATCGGCTGGGAGGTCACCGAGTCCGACGCGAACTTCGTGCAGTTCGGGAAGTTCGCCGACTCCCACACCGCCTGGCAGAAGATCCTCGACCGGGGTGTCCTGGTCCGGGACAACGGAGTACCCGGCTGGCTGCGGGTCACCGCAGGCACGCCGGCGGAGAACGACGCGTTCCTGGAAGCGGTTCGCGCACTGAAGAAGGAGCAGCAGGCATGAGCCGCATCGGACGGGTCGAGCGCACGACCAAGGAGACCTCGGTCCTCGTCGAGATAGACCTGGACGGCACCGGCAAGGTCGACGTGTCGACCGGCGTCGGCTTCTACGACCACATGCTCGACCAGCTCGGCCGCCACGGCCTCTTCGACCTCACGGTCAAGACCGACGGCGACCTGCACATCGACTCGCACCACACCATCGAGGACACCGCCCTCGCCCTCGGCGCCGCCTTCAAGCAGGCCCTCGGCGACAAGGTCGGCATCTACCGCTTCGGCAACTGCACCGTGCCCCTGGACGAGTCCCTCGCCCAGGTCACCGTGGACCTCTCCGGCCGCCCGTACCTCGTGCACACCGAGCCCGAGAACATGGCCCCGATGATCGGCCAGTACGACACCACGATGACCCGGCACATCCTGGAGTCCTTCGTCGCCCAGGCGCAGATCGCCCTGCACGTGCACGTCCCGTACGGCCGCAACGCGCACCACATCGTGGAGTGCCAGTTCAAGGCCCTCGCCCGCGCCCTGCGCTACGCCTCCGAGCGCGACCCGCGCGCCGCCGGCATCCTTCCCTCCACGAAGGGCGCCCTCTGACCGTGACCGGCCTCTCCACCATCCTCATCGTCGTCGGCCTCTTCCTCGCCGGCGGCGTGTACTCCTTCAAGAAGCAGAAGATGCCCCGCAGCGTCGTCCTGCTCCTCGCCATCGGCTCCGCCATGTGTCTGGCCGCCGGAGTCCTGCGCCTCCAAGGAATCTGGGAATGAGCACTGCCAGCCCCACCAAGAAGGTCGTCGTCTTCGACTACGGCTTCGGCAACGTACGGTCCGCCGAGCGGGCCCTCGCCCGCGTCGGCGCCGACGTGGAGATCACCCGCGACTACGACAAGGCCATGGACGCCGACGGACTCCTCGTCCCCGGCGTCGGCGCCTTCGCCGCCTGCATGAAGGGCCTCCAGGACGCCCGCGGCGACTGGATCGTCGGCCGCCGGCTCTCCGGCGGCCGCCCCGTCATGGGCATCTGCGTCGGCATGCAGATCCTCTTCGAGCGCGGCATCGAGCACGGGGTCGAGACCGAGGGCCTCGACGAGTGGCCCGGCACCGTCGAGCCGCTGCGCGCCCCGATCGTCCCGCACATGGGGTGGAACACCGTCGAGGCCCCGGCCGACACCCAGGCCTTCGCCGGCCTGGACGCCGACGCCCGCTTCTACTTCGTGCACTCCTACGCGGTCCGCCAGTGGACGCTGGAGGTCGGCAACCCCAACATCCGCGCGCCCAAGGTCACCTGGGCCACGCACGGCGAGCCCTTCGTCGCGGCGGTGGAGAACGGGGCCCTGTGGGCCACCCAGTTCCACCCCGAGAAGTCCGGCGACGCCGGCGCCCAGCTGCTCACCAACTGGATCGAGACCCTCTGATGACCGTGAAGACGCTCGAACTCCTCCCCGCCGTGGACGTCCGCGACGGCCAGGCGGTCCGCCTCGTGCACGGTGCGTCCGGCAGCGAGACCTCGTACGGCTCCCCCCTCCAGGCCGCCCTGGCCTGGCAGGCCGCCGGCGCCGAGTGGCTGCACCTGGTCGACCTCGACGCCGCCTTCGGCACCGGCGACAACCGCGAACTGGTCGCCGAGATCACCCGCGCCATGGACATCAAGGTGGAGCTGTCCGGCGGCATCCGCGACGACGCCTCCCTCGCCAAGGCCCTCGCCACCGGCTGCACCCGCGTCAACCTGGGCACCGCCGCCCTGGAGACCCCCGACTGGGTGGCCAAGGTCATCGCCGAGCACGGGGACAGGATCGCCGTCGGCCTCGACGTGGTCGGCACCACGCTCAAGGGCCGCGGCTGGACCAGCGAGGGCGGCGACCTCTACGAGACCCTCGCCCGCCTCGACTCCGAGGGCTGCGCCCGCTACGTCGTCACCGACATCGGCAAGGACGGCACGCTCACCGGCCCCAACCTGGAGCTGCTGAAGAACGTCTGCGCCGCCACCGACCGCCCGGTCGTCGCCTCCGGCGGGGTCTCCTCCCTCGACGACCTGCGCGCCCTCTCCGGCCTCGTCCCCGAGGGCGTCGAAGGCGCCATCGTCGGCAAGGCCCTCTACGCCAAGGCCTTCACCCTCCAGGAGGCGCTGGAGGTGGTCTCCGCATGAGCGAGGTCAAGCGCATCTCCTCGGGCGGCCCCTGGGAGGACGTGATCGCGTACTCCCGTGCCGTCGAGCTGCCGAACGGCATGGTGCTGGTCTCCGGCTGCACCTCGGTCGTGGACGGGGCCGTCGTCTACGGCAACCCGTTCGAGCAGACCGTCAACGCCTTCAACGTGGCCTTCAAGGCCCTCGGACAGGTCGGCCTCGGCGCCGACGACGTGGTCCGCACCCGCATGTACCTGACCCACGCCCGCGACGTGGAGGAGGTGGGCCGCGCCCACAAGGAGCTCTTCGACGCCGCGCGGCCCGCCAGCACCATGGTCATCGTCGCCGGCCTCGTGGACCCCAACCTGGTCGTCGAGGTCGAGGTCGAGGCCTACCGAGGAGGTGCGGCATGACCCTCGCCGTACGCGTGATCCCCTGCCTCGACGTGGACAACGGCCGCGTGGTCAAGGGGGTCAACTTCCAGAACCTGCGCGACGCCGGCGACCCCGTCGAGATGGCCAAGCTGTACGACGCCGAAGGCGCCGACGAGCTGACCTTCCTCGACATCACCGCCTCCTCCGGGAACCGGGAGACCACCTACGACGTGGTGCGCCGCACCGCCGAGCAGGTCTTCATCCCGCTCACCGTCGGCGGCGGGGTGCGCACCGCGGACGACGTGGACAGGCTGCTGCGGGCCGGCGCGGACAAGGTCGGCGTCAACACCGCCGCCATCGCCCGCCCCGAGCTGATCCAGGAGATCGCCGAGCGGTTCGGCCGCCAGGTGCTGGTGCTGTCCGTGGACGCCCGCCGCACCGGATCCGGCTCGTTCGAGGTCACCACCCACGGCGGCCGCCGCGGCACGGGCATCGACGCCGTCGAGTGGGCCCACCGGGCCGCCGAGCTCGGCGCCGGCGAGATCCTGCTGAACTCGATGGACGCGGACGGCACGAAGGACGGCTACGACGTCGAGATGATCGCGGCGGTCCGCAAGCACGTCACGGTGCCGGTGATCGCCTCGGGCGGCGCGGGCCGCCTCGCCGATTTCCCGCCCGCGATCGCCGCCGGCGCGGACGCGGTCCTGGCCGCGTCGGTCTTCCACTTCGGTGACCTGCGCATCGGCCAGGTCAAGGACACGCTGCGGGAAGCGGGCCACCCGGTCCGCTGACCGCCCCGTCCCGGGGCTCCGCCCCGGACCCCGCGCCCCAACCGCCGGCGAGGCTGTCTCTCCAGCCCGTCCGGCGGTTGAGGACCGGGGGTGCGGGGCGGAGCCCGGGGGTCAGATGCCCAGCTTCGCCTCGGTCAGGGCGGCGACGGCCGCCTTCTCCCCGTCCAGCTCCACCTTCGCCGCAGCCTGCCGGCCGAAGCAGAACAGGGTCAGCTCACCCGGCTCGCCGGTCACCGTCACCACCGGCGTCCCCTTGCGCGCCACCGCCGTCTGCCCGTTCGGCCGCCGCAGCACCACACCCACCGGCGAGCGCCGCCCCGTGATCCGGGCCAGCCGCTCCAGCCGCGCCCACAGCGAGTCCGAGAAGACCGGGTCCGGCTCGCGCGGGGTCCAGTCCGGCTGCGCCCGGCGCACGTCCTCGGCGTGGACGTAGAACTCCACCGCGTTCGCCGCCTCGTCCAGCTGCTTCAGCGCGTACGGGGACATCTTCGGCGGCCCCGTGCGGATCAGCTGGATCAGCTCCTCGTACGGCTTGGCGCAGTACTCCGCCATCGCCTTGTCCAGCCGGTCCTTCAGGACCCCGAGCAGCAGTCCGCCCGCCGCGTCCGGCCTGCGCTCCCGCACGACCACGTGGGCGGCCAGCTCGCGCGCGGTCCAGCCGTCGCACAGTGTCGGGGCGTCGGGCCCGGCCTGTTCCAACAGGTCGGCCAGGAGCAGTCGTTCACGCTTCGCATGGGTAGACATGGCCGCCACCCTACGGCGGAAACCCGGCGGATGCCTGCCCACCTGCCGGACAGCGGGCCCGGCCGCACCTGACGGCGCGGCACAATGTCACCCATGAGCACGCCCGAGACTCCCAGCAGCCTGGACCCGGCGATCGCCGCCCGCCTCAAGCGTTCCCCGGACGGCCTGATTCCGGCCATCGCCCAGCAGTACGACACCGGTGAGGTGCTCATGCTCGGCTGGATGGACGACGAGGCCCTGCACCGGACCCTCACCACCGGACGGTGCACCTACTGGTCGCGCAGCCGCAGGGAGTACTGGGTCAAGGGCGACACCTCCGGCCACTACCAGCACGTGAAGTCGGTCGCCCTGGACTGCGACGCGGACACCGTCCTCGTCAAGGTGGACCAGGTGGGCGCCGCCTGCCACACCGGCGCCCGGACGTGCTTCGACGCCGACCAGCTTCCGCTCTCGAACTAGGTGAGGTCCCAGGACATGGATCTTGAGACGTTCCGCAAGCTCGCCGTCGACCGCCGGGTCATCCCGGTCGTCCGCCGGCTGCTGGCCGACGGAGACACCCCCGTCGGCCTGTACCGGAAGCTCGCGGCCGAGCGCCCGGGCACCTTCCTGCTGGAGTCCGCCGAGAACGGCCGCTCCTGGTCCCGCTACTCGTTCATCGGCGTCCGCAGCGCCGCCACGCTGACCGCCCGGGACGGGCAGGCCCACTGGATCGGCACCCCGCCCGTCGGCGTACCCGTGGACGGGGACCCGCTGGAGGCGCTGCGGCACACCGTCGCCGCCCTGCACACCCCGCGCGACCTCGCCCCCGGCCTGCCCCCCTTCACCGGCGGCATGGTCGGCTACCTCGGCTACGACATCGTCCGCCGCCTGGAGCGCATCGGCGAGCACGGCCGCGACGACCTCCGGCTGCCCGAGCTGACGATGCTGCTCACCTCCGACCTCGCGGTGCTCGACCACTGGGACGGCTCGGTCCTCCTGATCGCCAACGCGATCAACCACAATGCCCTCGACTCCGGCGTGGACGAGGCCCACGCCGACGCCGTGGCCCGCCTGGACGCCATGGAGGCCGACCTCGCGACCCCGGCCCCCTACGCCCCCGCCCCGCTGCCGCCTTCCGAGCTGCCCGAGTACAGCGCCCTGTGGGGCGGCGAGTCGTACCAGCGGGCCGTCGAGGAGGTCAAGGAGCGCATCCGCGCGGGCGAGGCCTTCCAGGTCGTGCCCTCGCAGCGGTTCGAGACCCCCTGCGAGGCCTCCGCGCTCGACGTCTACCGGGTGCTGCGGGCCACCAACCCGTCCCCGTACATGTACCTCTTCCGCTTCGACGGCTTCGACGTGGTCGGCTCCAGCCCGGAGGCCCTCGTCAAGGTCGAGGACGGGCGGGCCATGGTCCACCCCATCGCCGGCACCCGGCACCGCGGGGCCACCCCGCAGGAGGACCACGACCTCGCCGAGGAGCTGCTCGCCGACCCCAAGGAGCGCGCCGAGCACCTCATGCTCGTGGACCTCGGCCGCAACGACCTCGGACGGGTCTGCGAGCCCGGCTCCGTCGAGGTCGTCGACTTCATGTCGATCGAGCGGTACTCGCACGTCATGCACATCGTCTCCACCGTCACCGGCAAGGTCGCCGAGGGCCGCACCGCCTTCGACGTGCTCACCGCCTGCTTCCCCGCGGGCACCCTGTCCGGGGCCCCCAAGCCCCGCGCCATGCAGATCATCGAGGAGCTGGAGCCCTCCCGCCGCGGCCTCTACGGCGGCTGCGTGGGCTACCTCGACTTCGCCGGCGACTCGGACACCGCCATCGCCATCCGCACCGCCCTGCTGCGCGACGGCACCGCGTACGTGCAGGCGGGCGCGGGGGTGGTCGCGGACTCCGACCCCGTGGCCGAGGACAACGAGTGCCGGAACAAGGCGGCGGCCGTGCTCCGCGCGGTGGGCGCGGCCAACCGCCTGCGCCGGGGCTGACCGCCGTCCCGGGGCCGGGGCCGGCGGCCCCGGGCACCTGCTCGGGGGCCGCGCGGGCCGGTAGGGGATAGTGGTGTACGTGAGTGCTGTACCGAAGCCCCGTACCGATGCCGAGACCGCGGCCGGCAGCGGCGAGTCCGCCGCCGTCCGCGGCAGCCGCCGCAGCGTCGCCGTCGCCCTGCTGACGGGGGCGCTCGGCGCCACCGTCGTCCTGCTCGCCTCGGGCCGGACCTGGGCCAGGGGCACCGCCGAGGCGGGTGGCGGAACGCTTCCGCTGTCGGCCGAGGGCACCGCCGTCACCGGCGTGCCCGCCGCCCTCGCCATCGTCGGCCTGGCGGCCCTCGTCGCCGTCTTCGCGGTCCGCGGCACCGGCCGCCGGATCGTCTCCGGAGTGCTCGCGCTCAGCGGTGCGGGAGCCGTCACGGCGGCCGTGCTCGGCGCCGCCGACCGGTCCGCGCTCGACTCCGAGGCCGCCCGCACCACCGCGGACACCGCCGCCTCCGTCGCGGGCCTGACCCACACCGCCTGGCCGTACGTGACGGCCGCCGGCGGGCTGCTGATCCTGCTGGCGGGCCTGCTCGCGCTGCGGTACGGCAAGGGCTGGCCCGCCATGGGCGGCCGGTACGAGCGCGACGGGGCCCCGCGGGCCCGCACCGCCCCCGTACGGGTGGACCCCGACCGGCCCGAGGACCTCTGGAAGGCCCTCGACCGCGGCGAGGACCCCACCGGCTGAACCGCCGGCCCGGCCGCCGGCCGAACCACCGGCCCGGCCACCGCCCCGGCCTGCGGCCGGAGCACCACCGCCCACCCGACCCCGGCCGATTCCGGGTTCGCGGGTGCGGGACAATGGGACTCGAGCGTTCGACACAGCACGTTCGACAGAGCAACGAGGAGCAACTCATGGCGGGCAGCAGCCACGGACACACCCCGGCCGCCTGGACCGGTGTCACCATCGCCTTCATCGGTTTCTGCGTCGCAGGCGCCTTCATGGTCATGGCCAACCCGCTCGGCTTCTGGGCCGGCATGGTCGTCGTCGCCCTCGGCGGTGTCGTCGGCCTGGCGATGAGGGCCGCCGGCTACGGCGCCAAGAAGCCCGCCCGCACCCTCACGGAGGCGGGCGCCAAGGCCTGAGCGGCCTCCCCTGCACGTTCCCGGAAAGGCGCAGCCCGCGGGCTGCGCCTTTCCGGGTCACCGGGGACGGGGGACAATCACCGGGTGGACCCCTCCTCTGCCCAGCCCGTACCCCCCGGCCCCGCCGCGCCCGCCCCCCAGGGCCCGCCGGCCCCCGCCGCCCCGCCCGCAGGGCCCGTGGGCGCCCGCGTACGCCGGCTGGGTGCGCCGCTGCTCACCCTGTCGGGGGTCGTCGCCGCGTTCGCGTACGTCGGCACCGTGGACCCGAACGAACCCGGCCACTACCCGGTCTGCCCGCTGCTGCGGCTCACCGGGATCCTGTGCCCCGGCTGCGGCGGGCTGCGCAGCGCCCACGCCTTCGCCCACGGGGACCTGGTCACCGCCCTCGGGGACAACGCCCTCGGGGTCCTCGCCTACTTCGTCTTCGCCGGGTTCACCGCCCTGTGGCTGGTCCGCGCCTGGCAGGGCCGCCCCAAACCGGTCCTGGTCCTGAAACCGGCCCTCTGGTGGGCCGTGGGCTCGGCCGCCCTCGTCTTCACCGTGGTCCGGAACCTGCCCTTCGGCAGCGCCCTGGCCCCCTGAGGCCCGTACCGGCCCGCCGCCGCAACCGGGCGCCCTACCCGAACGTCACCTTCCGAATGTCCAGGTGCTGGGACGACGTCAACCGCATGCGGAGGGCAAGCCCTCCTGCGGATACCATTTGAGTGCCGACCTTGCTGTCGTTCCGGCGACGGCGGAGTCGGCCGACCATCGTCACCGACCCGGAAGGGGGCCGCTCGCGTGAGTGTGCTCGACGAGATCATCGAAGGGGTCCGCGCCGACCTCGCAGAGCGGCAGGCGCGCGTCAGCCTCGAGGAGCTCAAGGAGCGCGCCGCCAAGGCGCCCCAGGCGAAGGACGGCGTCGCGGCCCTGCGCGGCGACGGCGTCAAGGTGATCTGCGAGGTCAAGCGCTCCAGCCCCTCCAAGGGCGCGCTGGCCGCGATCGCCGACCCGGCCGGACTCGCCGCCGACTACGAAGCGGGAGGTGCGGCCGTCATCTCGGTCCTCACCGAGCAGCGCCGCTTCGGCGGGTCCCTGGCCGACCTGGAAGCAGTACGGGCCCGGGTCGACGTCCCGATCCTCCGCAAGGACTTCATCGTCACGGCGTACCAGCTGTGGGAGGCCCGCGCCTACGGCGCCGACCTCGCGCTGCTCATCGTCGCGGCCCTGGAGCAGGAGGCCCTCGTCTCCCTCATCGAGCGGGCCGAGTCCATCGGCCTGACCCCGCTGGTCGAGGTCCACGACGAGGAAGAGGTGGAGCGGGCCGTCGCCGCCGGCGCCAAGATCATCGGTGTCAACGCGCGCAATCTGAAGGACCTGAAGGTGGACCGCTCGACCTTCGAGCGGGTCGCCCCCGAGATCCCCGCGGGGATCGTCAAGGTCGCCGAGTCCGGCATCCGCGGACCCCACGACCTGATCGCGTACGCCAACGAGGGCGCCGACGCCGTCCTGGTCGGCGAGTCCCTGGTCACCGGCCGCGACCCGAAGGCCGCCGTGGCCGACCTGGTCGCCGCGGGTGCCCACCCCGCCCTGCGCCACGGCCGGAGCTGACCCCGCCGTGACCAGCAGCCGCCGCGTCCGCCGCCCGTCCCCGAGCCTGCGCTCGGGGGCCGTCGGCGTGCCCGCGGCGGCCTCGGCGCGCGATCCGCACGCCCCGCTCGCCCGCGGCTGCCGCCCGCGCGGCTGCCGCGCCCCGGCCCGCCGCGTCCTCGGCCGCCGGGTGCGCTACATCCTCGGCTCGGAGCCGGGACAGGTCAACGGCATGCGATGGCGCGCTCACGCTGCGCCGCGCGTGGAAGGCGCCCCGGCACTCGGCTGACCCCGAGCCCGCCCGGGCGGCCCTGCCGTCCGCCCCCGCAGTGTCCGCCGCGGCCCCACGGCCCCGGCCCGCCCCGTCGGCTCCCCGGCCCGCACCGCCCCGCGCGGTGCGCAGGCCCGCCGGCGGGTGCCCGGCCGCGCCCCGTGGGTCCGCCGCCCGGACCCGTGCACCGGCGGCACCCCGCCTCCGCGCGACCCGGCCGCGGCCCGTACCCGAGGTACGCGCCCGCCGGGCACCCGGCGCATACGGTGACATCACCCGTTGCTCCCGAGAGGTACTGGTACTGGCATGTCCAGCGAGTTCTTCATCCCCGACCACCAGGGTCACGTCCCGAACTCCGAGGGTTACTTCGGCGGCTTCGGCGGCAAGTTCATCCCCGAGGCCCTCGTGGCCGCCGTCGACGAGGTCGCGGTCGAGTACGAGAAGGCCAAGAACGACCCCGCCTTCGCCGCCGAGCTCAACGACCTGATGGTCAACTACACCGGCCGCCCGAGCGCCCTCACCGAGGTGCCCCGGTTCGCCGAGCACGCCGGCGGGGCCCGGATCTTCCTCAAGCGCGAGGACCTCAACCACACCGGCTCGCACAAGATCAACAACGTGCTGGGCCAGGCCCTCCTCACCAAGCGCATGGGCAAGACCCGCGTGATCGCCGAGACTGGCGCCGGGCAGCACGGCGTGGCCACCGCCACCGCCTGCGCCCTCTTCGGCCTCGAATGCGTGATCTACATGGGCGAGATCGACACCCAGCGCCAGGCCCTCAACGTGGCCCGCATGCGGATGCTGGGCGCCGAGGTCGTCGCCGTGCAGTCCGGCTCCCGGACCCTGAAGGACGCCATCAACGAGGCCTTCCGGGACTGGGTCGCCAACGTGGACCGCACCCACTACCTCTTCGGGACCGTCGCGGGCCCCCACCCCTTCCCCGCCATGGTCCGCGACTTCCACCGGGTGATCGGCGTCGAGGCCCGCCGCCAGATCCTGGAGCGCGCCGGCCGCCTCCCCGACGCGGTCGCGGCCTGCGTCGGCGGCGGGTCCAACGCCATCGGCCTCTTCCACGCCTTCGTGCCCGACGCGGACGTGCGCCTCGTCGGCTTCGAGCCCGCCGGCCACGGAGTCGAGACCGGCGAGCACGCCGCCACCCTCACCGCCGGCGAGCCCGGCATCCTGCACGGCTCCCGCTCGTACGTCCTCCAGGACGAGGAGGGCCAGATCACCGAGCCGTACTCGATCTCGGCCGGACTCGACTACCCCGGCATCGGCCCCGAGCACGCCTACCTCAAGGACACCGGCCGCGGCGAGTACCGCGCCGTGACCGACGACGCGGCCATGCAGGCCCTGCGCCTGCTGTCGCGCACCGAGGGCATCATCCCGGCCATCGAGAGCGCCCACGCCCTGGCCGGCGCGCTCGAACTCGGCCGGGAGCTGGGCAAGGACGGGCTGCTCGTGGTCAACCTGTCCGGCCGCGGGGACAAGGACATGGACACCGCAGCCCGCTACTTCGGGCTGTACGACGACGAGGCCAAGGGGGAGAGCAAGTGAGCGGGAACATCCAGCTGCTGAGCGACACGCTCGCGAAGGCCAAGTCCGAGGACCGCGCGGCCCTGGTCGCCTACCTCCCGGCCGGCTTCCCGACCGTCGAGGGCGGCATCGAGGCGATCAAGGCCGTCATCGAGGGCGGCGCCGACGTGGTGGAGGTCGGCCTGCCGCACAGCGACCCGGTCCTCGACGGACCGGTCATCCAGACCGCCGACGACATCGCCCTGCGCGGCGGGGTCAAGATCGCCGACGTCATGCGCACGGTGCGCGAGGCCCACGAGGCCACCGGCGCGCCGGTCCTCGTCATGACGTACTGGAACCCCATCGACCGGTACGGCGTCGAGCGCTTCACCGCCGAGCTGGCCGCCGCCGGCGGGGCCGGCTGCATCCTGCCCGACCTGCCGGTCCAGGAGTCCGCGCTGTGGCGCGAGCACGCCGCGAAGCACGGTCTGGCGACCGTCTTCGTCGTGGCGCCGAGCAGCAAGGACGAGCGCCTGGCCACCATCACCGAGGCCGGCAGCGGCTTCGTGTACGCGGCCTCCCTGATGGGCGTCACCGGCACCCGCGCCTCGGTCGGCGCCCAGGCCCAGGACCTCGTCGAGCGCACCCGGGCCACCCCGGCCGCCCGCCGCGGCCTGCCGGTCTGCGTGGGCCTGGGGGTGTCCAACGCCGAGCAGGCCAAGGAGGTCGCGGGCTTCGCCGACGGTGTGATCGTCGGCTCGGCCTTCGTGCAGCGGCTGCTCGACGCCGAGGACCTGCCCTCCGGGCTGGAATCCGTACGGGCACTGGCCGCCGAGCTCGCGCAGGGCGTGCGGCGCGGCTGAGCGCACCGTGACGGGCTGCGGGGTTCTGTAGTCCGATCGGGTGGAACCGGGACCGGGGAGGCACGCGAGTGCCTCCCCGGTTCGTTTGCGGGACGTGAGTGAGAAGAACCCTGAAGCGAAGCGGTCGGCCCGGGAGCGGCTCCTTGTGGAGCGCGAGCGGCAGAAGGCCAAGGACAAGCGCCGGCGGACCCTCGTGGTGGCCGGCGCCGTGGTCGGAGTGCTCGGTCTGGCGGCCGTCGTCGGCCTGATCGCGGCGAATGCGGGGAAGGACGGCGGGAAGTCCACGGCCGGCCCGGTCGTCGCCCCCTCCGGCGCCACCGGCAAGGACGCCCTCGCCATCCGGACCGGCAAGGACTCCGCGAAGTCCACCCTGACGGTGTGGGAGGACTTCCGCTGCCCCGCCTGCAAGTCCTTCGAGGACGGCTACCGGTCCACGATCCACGAGCTGGAGGCCAAGGGCCTGCTCAAGGTCGAATACCACCTGGTCACCCTGATCGACGGGAACATGGGCGGCAGCGGCTCGCTGAAGGCGGCCAACGCGGCGGCCTGCGCGCAGGACGCGGGCAAGTTCCCCGCGTACCACGACGTGCTCTTCGTGAACCAGCCGCAGGAGACCGACGACGCCTACGCGAAGAACACCAGGCTGACCGAGCTGGCGGCCAAGGTGCCCGGGCTGGACACCCCGGCCTTCCGGAAGTGCCTGGAGGACGGCACGCACAACGCGTGGGTCGCCAAGTCGTACGAGGCGTTCCGGGCCGGACAGTTCCGCGGCACCCCCACCGTGCAGCTCGACGGCAAGGACATCTTCGCGGACCAGGCCAATCCGCTCACCCCCGCGAAGCTGAAGGAGAAGGTGGAGGCCGCCGCCAAGGGCTGAGGCCGGTGCGCAGGTGTGCGCGCTGTGTGGATTTGGTTTCACCTTGCCGGGCGGCTTGCCCTCGCCACGGTCCGGCAAGGTACCGTCGGTGCTGCCATGGAACTTGCCTTCATCCCCAGCCCGTCGACCGGCGTGGTCCACCTCGGACCGATCCCGCTGCGCGGCTATGCGTTCTGCATCATCATCGGCGTCTTCGTCGCCGTCTGGCTCGGCAACAAGCGCTGGATCGCGCGCGGCGGCAAGCCGGGCACGGTCGCCGACATCGCCGTCTGGGCGGTGCCCTTCGGCCTCGTCGGCGGGCGCCTGTACCACGTGATCACCGACTACCAGCTGTACTTCAGCGAGGGTGAGAACTGGGTCGACGCCTTCAAGATCTGGGAGGGCGGCCTCGGCATCTGGGGCGCCATCGCGCTCGGTGCGGTGGGTGCCTGGATCGGCTGCCGCCGGCGCGGGATCCCGCTGCCGGCCTGGGCCGACGCCCTGGCCCCGGGCATCGCGCTGGCGCAGGCCATCGGCCGCTGGGGCAACTGGTTCAACCAGGAGCTGTACGGCCGGGCCACCGATCTGCCGTGGGCCCTGGAGATCAGCGACGGCCCGAACCGGGTGGCCGGCACCTACCACCCGACCTTCCTGTACGAGTCGCTGTGGTGCGTGTTCGTCGCCGTCCTGGTGATCTGGGCCGACCGCCGCTTCAAGCTGGGCCACGGCCGCGCCTTCGCGGTGTACGTCGCCGGGTACTGCGCGGGCCGCGTCTGGACCGAGTACCTGCGCGTGGACGAGGCCCACCACGTCCTGGGCCTGCGCCTGAACGTGTGGACCGCGATCGTGGTCTTCCTCCTGGCCGTCACGTACTTCGTCCTCTCCGCCCGCTTCCGCCCGGGCCGCGAGGAGATCGTGGAACCGGAGCGCCCGGAGACCTCCGGAGCCGCGGACGACGGGGAGGGCGACAAGCCCGCCGAGGCCAAGGGCGGCGAAGACGAGTCCGCCTCCGAAGCCGCCGAGGCCGAGGACGGCGGAGACGAGTCCGCCCCCGAGTCCGCGACGGCCGAGGCCGGCGAGCCGAAGGCCGAAGAGGCCGCCCCGGCCGAGGCGGACGAGCCCGAGACCGGCAAGGCCGTCCTGACCAAGGCCGCCGAGCCGAAGGCCGAGGCCGGCGAGCCCGCCGAGGCGAAGAAGCTCTGACGCAGCGAAGAGGCCGGCCATCCGAGGGTGGCCGGCCTCTTCGCGTGCCCGGGGCGTCCCGCGCTCCGCTGCCGGATCACGAGGGGCGTGTTCCGGCTCCGCCCGGGTGCGGGATCCGGCGGGGCGGAATCAAGCCCCGCCGGCGTTTGAGGCGCGGGGTGCGGGCCGGAGCTCCGGGACGTCGGAACCGGTCGGGACGAACACGCTCAGCCGGTACACCGTGGGGTGGGCGAGGCGCCCGCAGAACACGTCCCCGCGCAGATCGTCGGCCGCAATCCCCGGCCGCATCCCGCGCAGCGTCCGCACGAACTCCCGGTACTCGCCCGGATCCTCCGTCCGGAAGAGCACCTCCCACCGCCCGGCCCGCTCGGCAGCCGCCGCATCCCGCGCCCTGGCCTCCCGTAACCGCTGCTGCTTGCGCTTGCGCTGTCCTGGCATGCCCGCCATGATCCGCCCCGCCCCGCCCCGCGGCAACGGCTTATCCCTCCCGCAGCGACAGCGCCAGCACCCGCCGCGCGGCCGCTACCACCGCCGGGTCCACGAACCGCCCGTCCGGAAGGGCCGCCGCCCCCGGCGAGTCCCGGGCCGCGTCCAGGACCTCCCGCGCCGCGTCCACCTCCGCGGCCGAGGGCAGGAAGGCCCGTTCGATCACCGGCAGCTGCCGGGGGTGGATCGCCGCCCGCCCCAGGAAGCCCAGCGCCCGCCCCCGTGCGCAGGAGCCCGCGAGCCCGTCGAGGTCGCGCACGTCGGGGAAGACGGACTGCGTCGGCGGGGGCAGGGCGGCCGCCCGGGCCGCCACGACCACCCGCGAGCGCGACCAGTCCAGCCCCGCTTCGGCGGTCACCCCCAGGTCCGCGCGGAGGTCGGCCTCGCCCAGCGCCAGACCGCGCAGTGCCGGATGGGCCCGGGCGATCTCGTACGCCCGCTCGATGCCGAGCGCGGACTCCAGCAGGGCGTACAGGGCGGTGCCGCCGGTGCGGTCGGCGACCCGGACCACCTCGGCCGGGCCGGTGATCTTCGGCAGCCGGAGGGCGGAGAGCCCGCGCAGCCCGGCCAGTGCCCGCAGGTCCTCCTCCGCCCAGGGGGAGCCCGGTGCATTGACGCGCACGTGCACCGGCACCGCCGGCCGCGCGGCGAGGAGTTCGGCGGTGGCGGAGCGGGCGTACTCCTTGCGGTCCGGGGCGACCGCGTCCTCCAGGTCCACGATCACCACGTCCGCCCCCGCGCCGAGCGCCTTGGCCACCACCTCCGGCCGGTCTCCGGGCGCGTACAGCCAGGTCAGCGGCAGGGTGCGGGTCACAGCACGCCGCCTTCCCGCAGGGCGGCGACCTCGGCCGGGGCGAGGCCCAGCTCGGCGAGGACCGCGTCGGTGTCCGCACCGTGCGGGCGGCCCGCCCAGCGGATGGCCCCGGGGGTCTCGGACAGCCGGAACAGCACGTTCTGCATCCGCAGCGGACCCAGCTCGGGGTCGGGCACCTCCGTGATCGTGCCGAGGGCCTCGAACTGCGGGTCCGCCATGACGTCCCGGACGTCGTAGACGGGGGCCACCGCCGCCTCGGCCTCTTCGAAGGCGGCCACCACCTCGTCGGCCTTGTGCCGGGCGATCCAGCCGCCGACCGCCTCGTCGAGCACGGCGGAGTGCTGGGCCCGGCCGGTGCCCGTGCCGAACCAGGGCTCGGAGATCAGCTCGGGCCGCCCCACCAGGCGCAGCACCCGCTCCGCGATGGACTGGGCCGAGGTGGAGACGGCGAGCCAGCGGCCGTCGATCGTGCGGTACGTGTTGCGCGGGGCGTTGTTGGTGGACCGGTTCCCGGTCCGCGGCTGGACGTAGCCGAGCTGGTCGTACCAGAGCGGGTGCGGGCCGAGCACGGTGAGGATCGGCTCGATGATCGCCAGGTCCACCACCTGCCCGCGGCCGGTGCCGGTGCGGGCCGCGAGTGCGGTCATGACGGCGTACGCCGTGGCCAGCGCGGCGATGGAGTCGGCCAGGCCGAACGGCGGCAGGGTGGGCGGGCCCTCCGGCTCGCCCGTCATCGCCGCGAACCCGCTCATGGCCTCGGCGAGGGTGCCGAACCCGGGGCGGTGCGCGTACGGGCCGAACTGCCCGAAGCCGGTCACGCGGGCCAGCACCAGGCGGGGGTTGGCGGCCGACAGCTCCGGCCAGCCGAGGCCCCATCTCTCCAGGGTGCCGGGGCGGAAGTTCTCGATGACCACGTCGGCCGAGGCGGCCAGCCGGAGGAGCACCTCGCGGCCGCCGGGGGCGGACAGGTCCAGGGTCATCGTGCGCTTGTTGCGGCCGAGCAGCTTCCACCACAGGCCGATGCCGTCCTTGGCGGGGCCGTGGCCCCGGGAGGGGTCGGGGCGGCGGGGGTGCTCGATCTTGACCACCTCGGCGCCGAAGTCGCCGAGCAGGGTGGCGGCGAGCGGTCCGGCGAACAGCGTGGCGAGGTCGAGGACCCGCAGCCCGGCGAGGGGACCGGCGGGCGGGCCGGCGGGCGATCCGGCCGGCGGGGCGGCCGACGGGGCAGGCGCGGGGTGCGGAGCAGTGCTCATGAGCGCTGCTCCGAGGCGAGAGCATCGATCTCGGCACGCTCCGGCATCGAGGCGGAGGCCCCAGGCCGCTGCACCGACAGCGCCGCGGCCGCACAGGCCCAGCCCAGCGCCTCCCGCACCGGCCGCCCCTCGCCGAGCGCCACCGCCAGGGCCCCCGTGAACGTGTCCCCGGCGGCCGTCGTGTCCACCGCCCGCACCCGCGGCGCCGCGACGGTGTACGGATCCGCCCCGCGCGCCGCGTACAGGCAGCCCGCCGCACCCAGGGTGATCACCACCTCCGGCACGTCGTGCAGCAGCGCCTCCGCCGCCTGCCGCGGGTCCGTGCACCCCGTCAGCGCCGCCGCCTCGTGCTCGTTCGGCACCAACAGGTCCGTCAGCGCCAGCAGTTCGGCGGGCAGCGGCTGGGCGGGAGCGGGGGTGAGCACCGTACGGACCCCGCGGGCGCGCGCCGCGCAGGCCCCGGCCAGCACCCCCGCCATCGGCAGCTCCAGCTGGAGCAGCAGGGCTCCCGCCGCCGCGATGCGGTCCTCGTCCCCGGCCTCCAGGCCGGTGACCGTGCCGTTCGCCCCCGGCACCACCACGATCGCGTTCCCGCCCTCGTCGTCCACCGTGATGTGGGCCGTGCCGCTCGCCCCCTCGACGGTCCGCAGCCCGGCCGTGTCCACTCCGGCCTCGGCGAGCACGGCCCGCAGCCGTACGCCGAACCCGTCCGCCCCGACCGCCCCGACCATGGTCACCGAGCCGCCCGAACGGGCCGCGGCCAGCGCCTGGTTGGCCCCCTTTCCGCCGGGGACGGTGCGGAACTCCCGGCCCGTGACGGTCTCCCCGCGGCGCGGCGCCTTCGCCACGTAGGCGACCAGGTCCATGTTCGCGCTGCCCAGCACGGCGATCCGGGCGGGGCCGCCGCCGGGCGCGCGGGCCGGGGCCGGGGCCGCGGCCGGGCCGGGGGCGGGTGAAGCGGGCGGTGTCGGTGTCATGGTGTCGCTGCCTCCTGTGCGGTGAGGGTGGCCAGGGTGTCGAAGCCGATGCCGTCGAAACCCGGCACGGTCGTGGCGAGACGGTTCCGGAGCGGGGCCGTCCACTGCCGGGGGAGGGCGTGCACGGAACCGGCGAGCAGCCCGGCGAGGGAGCCCGCGGTGGCCCCGTTCGAATCGGTGTCCCAGCCGCCGGACACGGCCCGGCAGACGGACGCGCCGAACTCCCCGTCGGCGTGCGTGAGGGCGGCCGCGATCAGAGCCGTGTTCGGGATGGCGTGCACCCAGTGGTGGTGGCCGTAACGGGCGTGCAGCAGGTCCGCGACCCGGTCGAAGTCCTCGTGGGCGCAGGCCGCGTCGATGCCGAAGCGGACCGCCGCGGCCAGCCGGGAGCGCGGCGGCACCACCGCCAGCCCCGAGCGCAGCGCCGTGTGCACGTCGGCCGTGCCCGAAGCGGCCTCCGCCAGGGCGGCCGCCGCGAACATCGCCGCGTACACCCCGTTCGCCGTGTGCGTCAGGCGGGCGTCCCGGTACGCCTGCCGGGCGGCGGCCGCCGGGTCCCCGGGGTTGGTCCAGCCGTGGACGTCGGCGCGGATCAGCGCGCCGATCCACTCCCGGAACGGGTTGTGGTGGGTGGCCGTCAGCGGGGGCTCCAGACCGAGCAGCAGATTGCGGTACGCGATCCGCTCGGCGGTGAAGGTGCGCCCGGCCGGCAGCTCGTCCAGCCAGACCCGTGCCACGTCGCGGGTGGTGAACCCCTTGCCGTGGCGCTGGAGCAGCCGCAGGCCCAGCAGCGGATAGTTGAGGTCGTCGTCCTCGGGCGCGCCGTCGATGTTCTCGGCGAGGGAGGTGGCGGCGCTGCGCCGGTTCCAGGGATGGGCGGCCAGCAGGGCTGCGGGCACGCCCTTCTCGGTGAACCAGGAGGACAGCGGCCAGTTCCCGGCCGCCCGCCCGAGCGCCCGGATGGCCTCCAGCGGCAGCTTCTCCACGGGCTTCCCCAGCACGCACCCGGCCGCCCGCCCGGCCCACGCGGCCTCCAGCCGGGCCACCAGCGCGGGCCCGGGGCCGGGCGCGGCCCCGGCGGCAGCAACCGGGACGGGCCCGGCGGGGACGGCAGCGGCGGCGGGGACCGCAGGGGGCCAGTCGGGGCAGGAGGCCACGACCCCGCCCAGGGTGGAAGGTTCGTTTTCCGCCAACTCCGAGGGGAGCGCGTCGAGTTCGGTGAGCAGGCGCAGGGCCAGGGCGCGCAGCTCCGGCGTCGGGGCGGCGGGGGAGGCCCCGGCGCGCGGCGGGGCGGGGTGCCCGCCCGCCGACAGCCAGGCCCGGCGGATGCCCTCCGCGTCCCGGCCGTCCTCCGCCGCCTGCCGCAGCTCGTGCCCGACCAGGTCCTCCGGCTGCGCCCAGGTCAGCCGCAGGGCGTTCACCGAGGGACCGCGATCGCCGTGAAGGCCGACTCGTGGGCCCGCCGCCGCCGCAGGTCCCGCGCGAAGACCTCGCGGGCGACCGCGGCCAGGGCCGCGGCCGGAGCGTGCAGGTCCAGCCGGCTGGCCTCCGCGACCTGCTTCGACCAGCCCTCCGGGATCCCGGCCTCCCCGCCCAGCGCCCCCGCCACCGCCCCGGCCATCGTGGCGATCGAGTCGCAGTCCCGGCCGTAGTTGACCGCGCCCAGCACGGCGGGCTCGTACGCGCCGTCCGCGATCAGCAGCATCCCGAGGGCGACCGGCAGCTCCTCGACGGAGTGCAGCCGAGAGGGCCGTCGGGCGGCCAGGGACGGGTTGCGGTAGTCCGGCCCGACCGTGTCGAACGGCGCGACCGCCGCCCGCAGCGGGGCCAGCGCCGATTCAAACCCCCGGTGCCGGGCCGCCTCTTCGCACACCGCCTCCACCGCCGCCCGGGTCCCGTCCTTGGCCAGCGCCAGGACGGTGTCCACCACCGAGCCCGCCGTCGCCCCCGGCACGCAGGCCGCCGCCACCGCGGCGGCGAACACCCCGGCCGCCTCCCGCCCGTACGAGGACTGGTGCGCCCCGGCCAGGTCCAGGGCCTCCGCGTACGCCCCCGCCGGATTGCCCGCGTTGACCAGTCCCACGGGCGCCATGTACATCGCGGCACCGCAGTTGACGATGTTGCCGGCGCCCGCCTCGCGCGGGTCCACGTGCCCGTAGTGCAGGCGGGCCACGATCCACTTCTCGGCGAGGAAGATCCGCTGGAGGGGCAGGGCCTCCGCCTCCAGCTCCGGGATCCAGCGCGGGACCGAGATCAGGTCCGGCACCAGGTGGTCGGCCACGGCGTACGCGTCGAGGTGGTCGCGCACCTTCTCGTACACGCGCACCAGGGCGTGCGTCATGAGGGTGTCGTCGGTGACGTGCCCGTCGCCCTTGTGGTACGGGGCGATCGGGCGGGCCGTACGCCAGTCCTCGTGGAAGGGGCCGACGATGCCGCGCACCCGGCCGCCGTGCCGTTCGGCGATCTGCTCGGGGGTCCAGCCCTCCACCGGGCCGCCGAGCGCGTCCGCGACGGCGGCCCCGACGAGACTCCCGGCCACCCTTTCCTCCAGAGTGAGCGTCATGTCTGAATCATCCCTTGGGTGAGGTGAGTTCGGAGCGGGCGAGCAGTCCGGCGAGCTCCACGAGGTCGGTACCGGCGAGCCGGGGGAGCGCGCAGCCGGACAGGGTCCGGCAGGCGTTGCGCCAGCCGGCGGGGACGGCGTCCCCGCCGCCGAGCGCACCGGTCAGCGCACCGGCCAGGGCCGGGGCGGAGTCGGCGACCCGGGACAGGCAGGCGGCGGCCGGCACCGCCTCGGTGACCCGGCCCCGGGCGGCGGTGGCCAGGGCCAGGGCCACGGGCACGGTCTCTGCGGCGGCGATGCCGTAGCTGTAGACGTGGTCGACGATCTCGTGTTCCAGGGTGGGGACCAGGGCGAACGCGCCGCCGTCGGGGGGCAGGGCGCGCGCGAGCCGCACCGCGTGCCGCCCGTTGCGGCCGATCTCGGTGGCCTCGGGCAGCTGGGCGAGGGCGGCGGCCACGGCCTCGTCCACCCCGGCCCCGCCGAGTGCGGCCGCCACGGCCGCGGCCATGGCCCGCGCACCGTGCACCCCGTCCCCGTCCTGGGTGTAACGGGCGTCGAACTCGGCCAGTTCGGCCGCGGCCCGGGGGTCGCCGGGGTGCACGACCGCGAGGACGCAGGCCCGTACGCAGGCCGCGTCGTCGAAGTAGTGCGGGTTGTCGTGGCCGGTGGCGGGCGGCCGCAGCCCGGCGGCGAGATTCCCGAGCCCGGCGCGTACGGAGATCCGCGCGCGCAGCGGCAGTACGGCGGACTCCACCTCGGGGGCGCGTTCCGCGGCGGCGGCGACCTCGCTGGCGAGGGCGTTCCAGGCGAGGTCGATCGCCGCGCGCATCCGACGCGACCGGGACAGGTCGCTGAGCAGCGAACCGGCGGCGGTCAGCACCGACTCGGCGACGAACGCGGCCCATTCGGCGTCGTCGGAGGGGCCGAGGCGGAGCGGCTCGGGGGGCTGGTTGAGGGCGATCGGGACCGGGAGGGTGGTGGTCGCGTTGTGCTCGGCGAAGGTGTCGAGTTCGCGGGTGAGGCGGCGGGTCCACTCGGGCATGCGGGAGGCGCGGTGCCGGGCGGCGGGCCAGCCGGCGGCGTCACCGGCGGCGAGGCCGAGCAGCAGGCCCTCGATCCGGCGCGGCCCGCCGTCCGTTCCGGGGCTCCGCCCCGGCCCCCGGTCCTCAAGCCCCCCGGGACGGGCCTGAAGCGCCGGCTCCGGCCGGAAGCCGCGGCCCGGCTCGGGGGCCGGATGCTGCGGGGCGCGTTCGAGCCCCGCCGGCGACGGGGGCGCGGGGGTGCGGGGGCGGAGCCCCCGGAGCTTTTCCGGCCCCGCCGGTGCCTGGGGCGCGGAGTCCCGGGCCGGTGCCGGGTCCGGGGTGGCCGTGGGCCGCGGTGGCGGCAGGTCGAGGGGCCCGGTCATCGGACGGGCTCGCTTTCCGGGGTGAGCAGGTCGGCGATGTCCAGGACGTGGTGGCCGCGCATCGAGGGCAGGCAGCTGCCGCGGACCGGGCCGATGGCCGAGGACCAGGCCTCGGGGATGGCCGCGACCCCGCAGAGCGCTCCGGACAGGGCGCCTGCGACCGCCGCGGTGGTGTCGGCGTCGCGGCCCATGTTGACTGCGGTCAGCACGGAGTCCTCGAACGCGCCGCCGGCCGCCGCGAACGCGCCGAAGGCCAGGCCCACCGCCTCCGGGGCCAGGTCCGTCCAGGGATAGCCGCCGATCACGACGGCGGACCGGACGGCCCGTTCCCCGCGCGGGGCCGCCGTCACCGCCCGCCGCAGCGAGCGGGCCGTCCACGAGTCGGACGGGATCACGGACAGGGCGGCGGCCACCACCGCGGCCGCGCTGCCCCCGGCCATCGCGGCGGCGACCCCGGCCGCCACGGCCTGTCCGCCGTAGATCCCCTCGCCGTCGTGGCTGACGCAGCCGTCGATGGCCACGAGCCGGGCCGCCTCCGCGGGCCGGCCCGCCGCGAACACCCCGAACGGCGCCGCCCGCATCGCGAGGCCGTCGCTCCACGCGTGCCGGTGCTGGGCCGAGATCGGTGCGGCCAGCCCCCGCCGCAGGTTCTCCAGCGTGCCCCGTTCCGAGAAGCCGGCCCCGCGGAACGGGCCCTCGTCCAGGTCCGCGATCCAGTGGTGCCAGGCGCGTTCCACGTGCGCGACCGTCAGGGCCGAACCGTGCCGGGCCAGCAGCAGGCCCGAGAAGATGGCGTACTCGGTGTCGTCCGTACCCGCCGGGTCGTCCGAGACGAAACCCTCGATGCGGCCCCACCGGGCCCGGATCTCCGACGGCTTCATGTTCTCCGCGGGGGCGCCCAGCGCATCACCCACCGCCAGTCCCAGAAGAGCGCCCCTGGCCCGTTCGAGGAGGACTTGCGGATTGCATGCAATCAGCTCCATGGCGCGCCTCTCCACTTGGATGGGACTCATCATGAGCCCTTGGGGGATTTGTGCCATGGCATGTGGTTTGTCGGTGCGCGCGAAACGCTCCGGTCACCCGGTCGCCAGCGGCCAAAACCGCAGGTAAGTACGGCCTACCTTGCTGGCGGGGATCGGAAATCGTGCGTAGTTTCGAGGTGTTGAGGGGGAGCCGGATGCCTCACGGCCTCCGCATGCGCAAAAGGGGAGTAAAGCCACATGTCCATCATCGACATCGAAGCACCGCTGCACGAAGCCCACCGCGACAACCACACGCACCGCGATGTGAACGGCGGCTGGCTGCGTCCGGCGGTCTTCGGCGCGATGGACGGCCTGGTCTCCAACCTCGCCCTGATGACCGGTGTGGCCGGCGGCGCCGTCGCCCCGCAGACCATCGTCATCACCGGCCTGGCCGGCCTCGCCGCCGGCGCCTTCTCGATGGCGGCCGGCGAGTACACCTCCGTGGCCTCGCAGCGCGACCTGGTCCTCGCCGAACTCGACGTGGAGCGCCAGCAGTTGCGCAAGCACCCGGTCGACGAGATGGAAGAGCTCGCCGAGCTGTACGTCTCCCGGGGGGTCGAGCCCGCGCTCGCCCGCGAGGTGGCCATGCAGCTCTCCCGGGACCCGGAGCAGGCGCTGGAGATCCACGCCCGCGAGGAGCTCGGCATCGACCCCGACGACCTGCCCTCGCCGATGGTGGCCGCCGTCTCCTCCTTCGGCTCCTTCGCGCTCGGCGCGCTGCTGCCCCTCCTGCCGTACCTGCTCGGGGCGACCGCCCTGTGGCCGGCTGTGCTCCTCGCCCTGCTCGGCCTCTTCGCCTGCGGCGCCGTCGTGGCCCGCGTCACCGCCTCCACCTGGTGGTACAGCGGCCTGCGGCAGTTCGCCCTGGGCGGGGCCGCGGCCGCGGTGACGTACGGGATCGGCGCCCTGATCGGGCACGCGGTCGGCTGAACCGCCCGGCCCCGCCGCGGGCGGGCCGCAGCGACGTACGACCGGGGAGGCCCGGGCCGATCGGCCCGGGCCTCCGGTCTTGCCCGCGACCTCCGGTCTTGCCGCGGCCTCCGGTTCTGCCCGCGACCTCCGGGGGAACCGGGCATTGCTCGCGTATGCCGCGCCGAGGCCGCGGAACTGCGGGATCGTGTGACGTACGCCCCGGGCGGGCCGGGCGTACCGCCCTAGGCCCCGGGCCGTGAAGGTGAGACACTATGCAGTACGCAACATAAGTAATCCATTACCCGGCTGTTTCAATCCTGTGTACGCCGGGCATGAGACGGAGGCGCGCGGGCAAGGGTGCCCACTTCGCGCTCAGGACCTCCAAGACTCGCGATCCGTCCGCAGAAGGTCCCCTTTCCTGCCTCGTGCGGTCCGCATGCTGGAATGCAGTATCCGGTTACCGGGATTGCGGTCATCATGTAACCTGCACGAACTTTTCGCAGAGGGCCAACGTCGTCCCTCGGCACTTGCATATGCCACGACGACGACGGGAGAGCCGATGCGTTCCGCATCCACGCACTCCGCGACCGGCCCCAGCACCACCGCCTGGTCGCCCATGGACGGTCGCCCCGCCCAGCAGGGCATGTACGACCCGCGCAACGAGAAGGACGCCTGCGGCGTCGGTTTCGTGGCGAACCTCACCGGCGAGGCCAGCCACACCCTCGTTGAGCAGGCACTGACCGTTCTGCGGAACCTCGAGCACCGTGGCGCCACCGGCTCCGAGCCCGACTCGGGCGACGGCGCCGGCATCCTGTCCCAGGTCCCGGACGCCTTCCTCCGCGAGGTCGCCGGATTCGAGCTCCCCGAGGCCGGCGCCTACGCCGTCGGCATCGCCTTCCTGCCCGCCGACGGCTCCGCACAGGCCGTCGCGCAGATCGAGGCGATCGCCGCCGAGGAGGGCCTCACGGTCCTCGGCTGGCGCGAGGTCCCCGTCACCCCCGACCTCCTCGGCAACGGCGCCCGCGCCACCATGCCGGCGTTCTCCCAGATCTTCGTCGCCGGGGGCGGGAGCGCCGGGATCGAGCTGGACCGCAAGGCCTTCGTCCTGCGCAAGCGCTCCGAGCGCGAGGCCGGCGTCTACTTCCCCTCGCTGTCGGCGCGCACCATCGTCTACAAGGGCATGCTGACCACCGGCCAGCTGGAGCCCTTCTTCCCGGACCTCTCCGACCGCCGCTTCGCCTCCGCGGTCGCCCTGGTCCACTCCCGGTTCTCCACCAACACCTTCCCGAGCTGGCCGCTCGCCCACCCGTACCGCTTCGTCGCGCACAACGGCGAGATCAACACGGTCAAGGGCAACCGCAACTGGATGCGCGCCCGCGAGTCCCAGCTCGCCTCGGACCTCTTCGGCCCGGCGGAGAAGCTGGAGCGGATCTTCCCGATCTGCACCCCGGACGCCTCCGACTCGGCCTCCTTCGACGAGGTGCTGGAGCTGCTGCACCTCGGCGGCCGCTCGCTGCCCCACGCGGTGCTGATGATGATCCCCGAGGCGTGGGAGAACCACACCTCGATGGACCCGGCCCGCAAGGCCTTCTACCAGTTCCACTCCACGATGATGGAGCCCTGGGACGGCCCGGCCTGCGTCACCTTCACCGACGGCACCCAGGTCGGCGCGGTCCTCGACCGCAACGGTCTGCGCCCCGGCCGCTACTGGGTCACCGACGACGGCCTCGTCGTCCTCGGCTCCGAGGTCGGCGTCCTCGACATCGACCCGGCCAAGGTGGTCCGCAAGGGCCGCCTGCAGCCCGGCAAGATGTTCCTCGTCGACACCGCCCAGAAGCGGATCATCGAGGACGACGAGATCAAGGCCGAGCTGGCCGCCGCCGCCCCGTACGCGGAGTGGCTGGAGAGCGGCGAGATCGAGCTGGAGGACCTGCCCGAGCGCGAGCACATCGTCCACACCCACGCCTCGGTCACCCGCCGCCAGCAGACCTTCGGCTACACCGAGGAAGAGCTCAAGGTCATCCTCGCGCCGATGGCCCGCACCGGCGCCGAGCCGATCGGCTCCATGGGCACGGACTCGCCGATCGCGGCCCTGTCCGAGCGCCCCCGGCTGCTCTTCGACTACTTCACCCAGCTCTTCGCGCAGGTCACCAATCCGCCGCTGGACGCCATCCGCGAGGAGCTCGTCACCTCGCTGCGCTCCCACATCGGCCCCCAGGCCAACCTGCTGGAGTCCGCCGCCGCCGCGTGCCGCAACATCATGCTGCCGTTCCCGGTGATCGACAACGACGAGCTGGCCAAGCTCATCCACATCAACGCCGACGGCGACATGCCGGGCATGAAGGCCGTCACCCTCTCCGGCCTGTACCGGGTCGGCGGCGGCGCCGAGGCCCTGGCCGCCCGGCTGGAGGAGATCCGCGCCGAGGCCGACGCCGCCATCGAGGGCGGCGCCCGCCTCATCGTCCTCTCCGACCGCCACTCGGACGCCGAGCACGCGCCGATCCCCTCGCTGCTGCTCACCTCCGCGGTCCACCACCACCTCATCCGCACCAAGCAGCGCACCCACGTGGGCCTGCTGGTCGAGGCCGGCGACGTCCGCGAGGTCCACCACGTCGCCCTGCTCATCGGCTACGGCGCGGCCGCGGTCAACCCGTACCTGGCCATGGAGTCCGTCGAGGACCTGCTGCGCGCCGGCACCTTCCTGTCGGACATCGAGCCCGAGCAGGCCATCCGCAACCTGATCTACGCCCTCGGCAAGGGCGTCCTGAAGGTCATGTCCAAGATGGGCATCTCGACCGTCGCCTCCTACCGCGGCGCCCAGGTCTTCGAGGCCGTCGGCCTCGACCAGGCCTTCGTCGACACGTACTTCAACGGCACCGCCACCAAGATCGGCGGCGCCGGCCTGGAGGTCGTCGCCAAGGAGGTGGCCGCCCGCCACGCCAAGGCGTACCCGGCCTCCGGCATCGCCCCGGCGCACCGCGCGCTGGAGATCGGCGGCGAGTACCAGTGGCGCCGCGAGGGCGAGCCGCACCTCTTCGACCCGGAGACGGTCTTCCGCCTCCAGCACGCCACCCGCAACCGCCGGTACGACATCTTCAAGAAGTACACCGACCGGGTGAACGAGCAGTCCGAGCGCCTGATGACGCTCCGCGGCCTGTTCGGCTTCAGGAGCGACCGCCCCGCCATCTCCGTGGACGAGGTCGAGCCCGTCTCCGAGATCGTCAAGCGCTTCTCCACCGGCGCCATGTCGTACGGCTCCATCTCGCAGGAGGCGCACGAGACCCTCGCCATCGCCATGAACCGGCTGGGCGCCAAGTCCAACACCGGCGAGGGCGGCGAGGACCCCGAGCGCCTCTACGACCCGGAGCGCCGCTCCGCGATCAAGCAGGTCGCCTCCGGCCGCTTCGGCGTCACCAGCGAGTACCTGGTCAACGCGGACGACATCCAGATCAAGATGGCCCAGGGCGCCAAGCCCGGCGAGGGCGGCCAGCTGCCCGGCCACAAGGTCTACCCCTGGGTCGCCAAGACCCGGCACTCCACCCCGGGCGTCGGCCTGATCTCCCCGCCGCCGCACCACGACATCTACTCCATCGAGGACCTGGCCCAGCTGATCCACGACCTCAAGAACGCCAACCCGGCCGCCCGCATCCACGTGAAGCTGGTGTCCGAGGTCGGTGTCGGCACGGTCGCCGCGGGCGTCTCCAAGGCGCACGCGGACGTGGTCCTCATCTCCGGCCACGACGGCGGTACCGGCGCCTCCCCGCTCACCTCGCTCAAGCACGCGGGCGGCCCCTGGGAGCTCGGCCTCGCCGAGACCCAGCAGACCCTGCTGCTCAACGGCCTGCGCGACCGGATCGTCGTCCAGACCGACGGCCAGCTCAAGACCGGCCGCGACGTGGTCATCGCCGCACTGCTCGGCGCCGAGGAGTTCGGTTTCGCGACCGCGCCGCTCGTCGTCTCCGGCTGCGTCATGATGCGCGTCTGCCACCTCGACACCTGCCCGGTCGGCATCGCCACCCAGAACCCGGTCCTGCGCGACCGCTTCTCCGGCAAGGCCGAGTACGTCGTCAACTTCTTCGAGTTCATCGCGGAGGAGGTGCGCGAGCTCCTCGCCGAGCTGGGCTTCCGCTCCATCGAGGAGGCCGTCGGCCACGCCGAGCTGCTCGACACCAGCAAGGCCGTCACGCACTGGAAGGCCCAGGGGCTCGACCTCGAACCCCTCTTCCACGTGCCGGACCTGCCCCAGGGCGCGGTCCGCCACGCGCTCGTCGCCCAGGACCACGGCCTGGAGAAGGCGCTCGACAACGAGCTCATCGAGCTGGCCGCCGACGCGCTCGCCGCGGCGACCGCCGAGGAGGCGCAGCCGGTCCGGGCGCAGGTCGCCATCCGGAACATCAACCGGACCGTCGGCACCATGCTCGGCCACGAGGTCACCAAGAAGTTCGGCGGTGCGGGCCTGCCCGCCGACACCATCGACCTCACCTTCACCGGCTCGGCCGGCCAGTCCTTCGGCGCCTTCCTGCCGCGCGGCATCACCCTCCGCCTGGAGGGCGACGCCAACGACTACGTCGGCAAGGGCCTCTCCGGCGGCCGCGTGATCGTCCGCCCGGACCGGGCCGCCGACCACCTGGCCGAGTACTCGGTCATCGCGGGCAACACCATCGGCTACGGCGCGACCGGCGGCGAGATGTTCCTGCGCGGCCGCACCGGCGAGCGCTTCTGCGTCCGCAACTCCGGTGCGCTGGTCGTCTCGGAGGGTGTGGGCGACCACGGCTGCGAGTACATGACCGGCGGCCAGGCGGTCGTCCTCGGCGAGACCGGGCGCAACTTCGCGGCCGGCATGTCGGGCGGCACCGCGTACGTGATCGACCTCAACCGCGATCACGTCAACGTCGGCAACCTGGACGCGATCGAGGGGCTGTCCGACACGGACAAGGAGTGGCTGCACGACGTCGTGCGCCGCCACCACGAGGAGACCGGATCCACCGTTGCCCGGGCCCTCCTCGCGGAGTGGGACACCGCGGTGGCCCGCTTCAGCAAGATCATTCCGACCACGTACAAGGCAGTGCTCGCCGCCAAGGACGCCGCTGAGCGGGCCGGACTCTCGGAGTCCGAGACCACCGAGAAGATGATGGAGGCGGCGACCCATGGCTGACCCGAAGGGCTTCCTCACCACCCCGCGCGAGACCGCCTGCTCCCGTCCCGTGGCCGAGCGCCTCAAGGACTGGAACGAGGTCTACGTCCCCGGCTCCCTCCTGCCGATCATCAGCAAGCAGGCCGGACGCTGCATGGACTGCGGCATCCCGTTCTGCCACAACGGCTGTCCGCTGGGGAACCTGATCCCCGAGTGGAACGACTACGCGTACCGCGAGGACTGGAACGCGGCGTCGGAGCGGCTGCACGCGACGAACAACTTCCCGGAGTTCACCGGCCGGCTCTGCCCGGCCCCGTGCGAGTCCGCGTGCGTGCTGGGCATCAACCAGCCCGCCGTGACCATCAAGAACGTCGAGGTCTCGATCATCGACAAGGCCTGGGACTCGGGGAACGTCACCCCGCAGCCCCCGGACCGCCTCTCCGGCAAGACCGTCGCCGTCATCGGCTCGGGCCCGGCCGGCCTGGCCGCCGCCCAGCAGCTGACCCGGGCCGGCCACACCGTGGCGGTGTTCGAGCGCGCGGACCGCGTCGGTGGGCTGCTGCGGTACGGCATCCCCGAGTTCAAGATGGAGAAGGTGCACATCAACCGCCGCATCGAGCAGATGCGCGCGGAGGGCACCAAGTTCCGCACCGGGGTCGAGATCGGCCGCGACCTCGACGCCGCGCAGCTGCGCAAGCGGTACGACGCGGTGGTCATCGCCGCGGGCGCGACCGTCTCCCGCGACCTGCCGGTCCCCGGCCGCGAGCTGAACGGCGTCCACTTCGCGATGGAGTACCTGCCGCTCGCGAACAAGGTCCAGGAGGGCGACTTCGTGGCGCCCCCCATCACGGCCGAGGGCAAGCACGTGGTCGTCATCGGCGGCGGCGACACCGGCGCGGACTGCGTCGGCACCGCCCACCGCCAGGGCGCCCTGTCGGTCACCCAGCTGGAGATCATGCCCCGCCCGAACGAGGAGCGGAACGCGGTCTCCCAGCCCTGGCCGACCTTCCCGATGCTGTACAAGGTCACCTCGGCCCACGAGGAGGGCGGCGAGCGGATCTACTCCGTCTCCACCACCCACTTCGAGGGCGACGAGGACGGCAACGTCCAGTGGCTGCACCTCGTCGAGGTCGAGTTCGTGGACGGCAAGCTGGTCCAGCAGGCGGGCACCGAGCGGAAGATCCCGGCGCAGCTGGTCACCCTGGCGATGGGCTTCACCGGTACGGACCGCTCCAACGGCCTGGTCGAGCAGTTCGGCCTGGAGCTCGACGAGCGCGGCAACATCGCCCGCGACGCGTCGTACGCGACCAACGTGGACGGCGTCTTCGTCGCCGGCGACGCGGGCCGCGGCCAGTCCCTGATCGTGTGGGCGATCGCCGAAGGCCGCTCCGCGGCCCGCGGCGTCGACCGCTACCTGACGGGCGCGAGCACCCTCCCGTACCCGGTCAAGCCGACGGACCGCGCCCTGACGGTCTGACTCCGGCCGGCCCGACCGCTGGGCCTTCGCAGGACCCCTCCCCTCCGGGGGAGGACCCCTCATACGGTCCGCACAACGAAGTGCGGCACTCGACACAGCGCCCGCTGGACCATTTCCGGACGCCGTGCTCGCACCGCTCGGCCGCTGGCGGCCTCCCGGGCTTCGCCCGGCTGCGCCGGCCTCCGGCCGTCGGTGGGTGGCCCCGCCGCCGTGAGGCAACACCCCTCCCCGTCGGGGGAGGACCCCTCATACGGTCCGCACAACGAAGTGCGGCACTCGACACAGCGCCCGCTGTCCCCGACCAGGGAGCGGGCGCTGTGGCGTTTCGGGTCAGGCGGGGGTCGAGGCGCAGTGGGTGTCGGGGAGGTGGTCGGCACGGGTCGGGGTGGCGATCATCCGATCGTCATCTCGTAGCGCAGGCGCTGGCGGTGGGCGGGCATGATCATGATGTCCGCCTGGATCGGACGGCCTTCGGCGTCCGAGGTGGTGCGGCCGATGCGGAGGACCGGCTCGGTCTCCGCGATCCGCAGGTGCTCGCACTGTTCGGCGGTGGGGAGGAGGGCCGTGACCTCCTCGGTGATGCGGACACCGGTGTGGCCGAGCTCGGCGAGGAGGGTGACGGCACCGCCGGGGATCTTCGCCGTCCCGGCCAGCCGGGTCCCGGAGGCGATGCGAGCCGGATAGTACGTGTCGGTCAACTCGACCGGCACGCCGTCGAGTTCGATGATCCGGCGGCGCGCGACGACCGGTTCGCCGACCGCCAGTCCGAGCAGCGCGGCGGCTTCCGCCGAGGCGTTCTCCTCACCGGCCCGCACGATCCGCTGGCCGCCCCGCCGGCCCTGCGCCGCCGCTTCCTGCGTCCAGGCGTCGGAGGCTCCCTCCGCCTGCGGCTTCACGTAGGGGACCGAGGTGCTGACCCATCCCTCGCCGCTCATGCAGTACTCCTCGCCGTCCGCTGCGGTTCGCCGTGCGCGTCCCGTGTCCGTGCGCGTCCCGTGCCCGTGTCCTGCCCGTGCCCTGCCCGTGCCCGTGCCCGTGCTCCTCCGCGTCTCCGCACACGGTACGGGCCGCGGCGTACGGCCGGGCGGCGGGCCGGGAGGGCGGGCGCCCGGCCCGTTCCCGCCCGCCGCGCGGCCTCGGGTGTGCGGCCGGGACCTCAGGCCTCCTGGGGCGGTTCGTCGTCGTTGCCGCGGCGGAGGGTTTTGGGGCGGGTGCCGGGGTGCCAGGTGGTGATGAGCAGGGTGTCGCCGTCGACCGTGGTGTGGACGACCTCTGTGAGCTCGGCGCGGAAGAGGTGGGAGGGGTGGGTGTCGGCGTTTTCCGGGGACTCCTCGGCGAGGCGGTGGAGTTCGGGCGGGTCGGTGAGTTCGACGGCGGTGCCGGAGATGCGGACGTCGCCGTCGGGCATGGTGTCGTCGGGGCCGGGGTTGGAGTGGATGGCGAAGCGGGGGTCGTGGCGGAGGTCGCGGGCCTTCAGGGAGCCGGCCATCATGCCGAGCCAGAGTTCGCCGCCGCGGATCTCCACGTTCAGGCCGCTCACCCGCGGGGAGCCGTCCTTGCGCAGGGTGGCCAGGACGTGGTGCGGGTACAGCCCGAACCGCTTCCGCACCACCGCCGCGAACTCCGGCTCCGCCGCCTCGAACGCCGCCCAGTTGTTCGTCCTCGTCATGCCCCCATGAAAGCGCGGGGCGGCGGGTTCAGGGGTGAGGGACACCTACCACCAGACGTGGTCCGGCCAGTCCTCGTTCGGGCCCTTGCAGCCCCACTGGATGACCTTGGCGCCCGGCGTCTGGCTGTTGCCCTCGACTCCGAGGCACAGGCCGCTGTTGTAGTTCACGAGGCGCTGGCCGCCCGGGCGGGGGACCTTCCACCAGAAGTGGTCCCGCCAGAGGCCGCAGTCCCACTGGATGGCCTGGACCCCCCAGGACCCGCTGCCGCCGGGGATCGCCAGGCACTGCGGGATGTTGCCTTCGCCGAGGTTCAGGTTGACCAGGCGGTAGACGCGGTTGCCGTTGACGTCCCACGGCTCCACGGTCCAGAAGTGGTCGCGGGCCTTGTCGGCCGGGAGGCAGGGCCACTGGATGAGGCCGGTGCCGCGGACCCGGCTGGCGCCCGGTACGGCGAGGCACTGGCCGGAGCTGTTGTTGGGGACCCAGCCGTAGACGGCGGCGGCCGCCGCATCCGCCGCCTCTGCCGCCTCGCGGTCGAGACGCGCGTCCGGCTTGGCGCGTACGGCGTTCTTGGCCAGGGGGACGCCGGGGCGGGGGGCGGGGGCGGCGACCGTTGCGTCCCGGGTGGGGCGCGGCGGGGCGGTGCCCGCGGCCTGGGCGGGGAGGGCGGCAGTGGCGGCTGCCAGGGCGGTGGTGGCCGCGAGGGTGGCGGCCAGGCGGAGGCGCATGGGGTTTCCCTTCGGTCGGGAGCGGGTTCGCTTCAGCGTGGCCAGGGGGTGGGTGTACGGGCAATGAGCTGCCCGGATACCGCCCAGGGGGTGACCTGGACCCGACCGGAGGGGGCGGGGCGTGCTGCGCGGCCGGGACCCTGCGGGGCTCTCCCCGACCCACCCCTTCCCGAACCGGGGCTCCGCCCCGGACCCCGCGCCTCAAACGCCGGCGGGGCTGGAAAGATTCGGGGCTCCGCCCCGGACCCCGCGCCTCAAGCGCCGGCGGGGCTGGGAGGGGTTCGGGGTTCTGCCCTGGGCCCGCGCCTCGAACGTCGGCGGGGCTGGGAGGGGTTCGGGGTTCTGCCCTGGGCCCGCGCCTCAAGCGCCGGCGGGGCTGGAAAGATTCGGGGCTCCGCCCCGGACCCCGCGCCTCGAACGTCGGCGGGGCTGGGAGGGGTGCGGGGTTCTGCCCTGGGCCATGCGTTTCAGGGGGCGGCGGGGCTGGGAGGGGTTCGGGGCTCCGCCCCGGGCCCCGCGCCTCAAGGGGCGGCGGGGCTTGAGGTGCCCCGCGGGGTCCGGCTCTGTTGGTGTGTCGGCTCCGGCGAATTCCAGCCCGTCCGGCGTTTGAGGACCGGGGTCCGGGGCGGAGCCCCGGTTCGGGGAGGGGCGGGGTGGGGGAGGAGCCTCCCCGCAGGGCAACGCGCAGCGGAATCCGGTCGTGCGGCCGCATCCGGCCACCCCGCGTGCCCCCGCCCGCCAGGATGGGCGGATGACGAACCCCGCCCGCGCCCGCGCCTTCGACCGCGCCGCCGAACAGTACGGCGCGTACCGCCCCACCTACCCGCCCGCCCTCTTCGACGCCCTGGAGCAGCAGGCGGCCCGCCCCCTCCGCGGTGCCCGCGTGGCCGACATCGGCGCCGGCACCGGCATCGCCACGGCCCTCCTGCACGCCCGCGGCGCGCACGTGCTCGGCGTGGAGCCCGGTGACGGCATGGCGGCGGAGTTCCGGCGCCGGCTGCCCGGCGTGCCGGTGGTCCGCGGGGACGGCAACCGGCTGCCGCTGGCCACCGGCTCCGCCGAGTTCGTCACGTACGCCCAGTCCTTCCACTGGACCGATCCGGCCCGCTCGGTCCCCGAGGCGCTGCGGGTGCTGCGCCCGGGCGGGACCCTCGCCCTGTTCTGGAACGAGCCCGACACCGCGGTGCCGTGGATCGCCGCCCAGGACGCCCGCCTGCACGCCCGCTTCGGCCCCGGCTGGTACGTCTCCGACCACACCCTGCCGCCCGGCGGGCCGGAGTTCACCGAACACCGGCTGCGCTGGTCCCGCCGCGTCTCGGTGGACGTCCACCTCGCCAAGCTGGCCACGCATTCCCTGTTCCTGCTCCCGGGCCAGGAGGCCGCACGCGACTTCCTCATCGCGGAACACGCCCTGCTGTCCAGGGAGTTCCCGCGCGGCGAGGTAGAGGAGCACTACACGGTGACCCTCCGGACGGCCGTACGGTGACCGCCACCGGAGCCCGGCCGGGAGCCGGGGCCGCGCCTCCGGCCACCCCCTGCTACACCTGCGCCCAGGAAGCCCGCCTCCCCGCCGTCCCGCCGCGCGAGCGCATCGCCCTCGACGCCCATTGGCGCGTGGCCCACGCGACCGGCACCGCCCTCCCGGGCTGGCTGGTGCTGCTGCCGCGCCGCCACGTGACCGCCGTCCACGAGCTCACCGACGCGGAGGCGGCCGCGCTCGGCCACTGGCAGGTGCGGCTGTCGCGGGCGCTGCGGGAGCTGACCGGCTGCGCGAAGACGTACGTGGTGCAGTTCGCGGAGGCGGAGGGCTTCGCGCACGTCCACTTCCACGTGGTGCCCCGGATGCCGGACCAGCCCGCCGAGTACCGCGGGCCGCTGGTCTTCGGGCTGTTGCGGCGCCCCTTGGCCGAGCGGGTCACGGACCGTGCGGCCGACGCCCTCGCCGCCTCGCTCGCCGTTCTCCTGGACCGTCCGGCAGGCCCGGAAGGAGGTCACAGCAGCGGGTCGTAGTAGCTCGGGTCCTCCAGCGGCGGGCCGTGTTCGATGTCGCGGTAGCGGTGGGACCACAGGTGCCAGGCGCGGCTGCCGGCCATCCAGTGGGACATGGCGTCCAGGCAGCGTTCCAGGTACGCGGTGGAGACCGGGGACTCCGCGAGGGCGCGGCGGGCGGCGAGGTAGTCCTGGGTGCGGACGGCGACCATGCCCGCGGCCCGCTCGGCCGCCTCCGGCCAGCCGAGGCTGTGGGCGTGCCGCAGCACGGCCACGATGTTGTTCATGTCCCCGCGGGCGTGCTCCTTGTTGAGGGAGATGATGTCGTTGGTCCAGCAGGTCACGTCGTTGGCGGCGGTCCGCACGGCCTGGCAGAGCGGATGGCCCACGACCTCCTCGGGCAGGCTCTCCCCCTGGGCCGCTTCGATCATGTCCCAGCAGGTGTCCACGGCGCTGACCACCCGCCGGAACGGCAGGTAGTCCTCGAAGGAGGGCGGGTCCCCGAACCGCCGGTGCGCGATCTCGGTGCGGTAGATGCCCACGTACGCGCACAGGTGCCGGGCGAACCGGCGCCGCCAGGCGTGGCTCATCCGGCGGGCGGTGCGCGGCCACATGTCGGCGAGGGCCGCGGTGAGGGGGTTGGCCGGGCGGAGCGGGGGCGGGCCGAGGTCGGGGGTGAGGATGGCGCGGACCTCGTCGACCACCCCGTCGACGAGCAGGGCGCGCTCGTGCGGGCGGCCCGACTCGTCGAACTCGTCGCCGAAGAGGAACAGCCAGGCCGCCCATTCGGCGAGCAGTTCGATGTCGCAGGCCGTGGGCGAGGTGCGGGCGGCGAACAGGCCGTAGCCGGCGCGGTCGAAGCGCTCGCCGGACGCGTGCGTGGTGACCAGCCCGAACCGCCGCCCGTAGTAGCGGACATGGGCCTCGGCGAGGTCCGCCGCCGGATGCACGAGCGAGGGGAACGGGCACGGGATGGGTGGTAGCTGCGACAGGACGTGGTGCTGCATGGCGTGCCCCCCGGATCGCTGTGCCAGGGGATTTCTACCCGCCGGGGCGGGCCGCCGTAACGTGACCCCAGCCCCGGTCTCCGGGCGCCCCCCTGTTCCCCGGCGCCTGGCCCCCCTTCCCCGGCGCCCGGCGCCTGGCCCGTGGCGCCTGGCGCCTGGCCCCCGGCCCGGGGCCCCGGCCTCCACCTCGTCCCCCGGCTCCCGCCGCGGTGTCCGGGCACCTCCCAGGTCTCCGGCCGTCGTCCCGGCCCTGGCTCGCGGTGCTCGGCCTTCGGCCCGCGGTGCTCGGCCTTCGGCTCGCGGTGCTCGGCCTCCGGCGCCCGGCGTCGGCCTCCGCCTAGTTCCCCGGCCCCGCCGCGGTGTCGCGGCACCCCCCTGGTCTCCGGCCGACGTCCCGGCCCTGGCCCGCGGCGCACGCCTCCGGCTCGCGGCGCTCGGCCTCCGGCGCGGGCCGGAGCCCCGGCCCGGCCCCGGCCGTCCTGGGGCCCGGGCCCACCCCCGGCCCCCCGCCCCCGGTCACCCCGCTGTGCTGCCGCCGTCCACCGTGAACTCCGCGCCGGTGATGTACGAGGAGGCGTCGGAGCAGAGGAAGCGGACGAGTTCTGCGACCTCCCGGGGCCGGCCCATCCGTCCGAGCGGGACGTGCGACCAGTCCCGGCCGGCCACCGCCGCGGCCACCATCGGGGTGTCCACGGCCCCGGGGTGCACCGAGTTCACGCGGATGCCGTCGGGGGCGAGGTCCAGGGCGGCGGAGCGGGTCAGCCCGCGGAGGGCGAACTTCGTGGAGCCGTAGGCGGCATGGCGGGGGATGCCGACGAGCCCGGCGGTGGAGGAGATGTTGACGATCGACCCGCCGCCCGCGGCGCGCAGCAGCGGGGCCACGGCGCGGATGCCGAGGAAGGGGCCGATCAGGTTCACCCGCAGCAGTTCCTCGAACCCGGCGGGGTCCTGCTCCTCCACGTGCGCGGTGCGCCACAGGGCCGCGTTGTTGACCAGCGCCGAGACGGTGCCGAAGGCCGCGGCGGCGGCCCGTACGACGGTCTGCCAGGCGGCAGGGTCGGTGACGTCGTGGGGTACGAACAGGCCCTGCCCGCCGAGTCCGTCCGCGACCGCCCGCCCCTCCGCCTCGCGCACGTCGGTGACGACCACGCGCGCGCCGGCGGCTGCGCACGCCCGGGCCTCCGCCGCGCCCTGCCCGCGCGCCGCGCCGGTGACGACCACGACCTTGCCGTCGAGCGAGTCCACAACTGCCCCCTCCGGTATGCCGAATCGGCATAGAGGTAGCAGTCCGCGCGTACGAGGGGAAGGCCCGTGCCCGGCCCGGGGCCCGGCCGTAGACTGCGCGCGTGGCAGACACGGCGGGCGGGGCGGGTGCGGCGGGCGGGGCGGGTGCAGCCGACGGGGCGGGGCTGCCCGCCACCAGCTGGGCGGTCCTCGGACTGCTCTCCTTCGGCCGGGAACTGTCCGGCTACGACCTGAAGAAGTGGGCGGACGCCTCCCTCGGGTTCTTCTACTGGAGCCCGTCCTTCAGCCAGATCTACGGGGAACTGCGCCGCCTGGAGCGGGCCGGGTACGCGCGTTCCCGGCTGGTGGCGCCGGAGTCCGGCAGCCGCGGCAAGCGCACGTACCGGATCACGGACGAGGGCCTGGCGGCGGTCCGGGCCTGGGCCCGCGAGAGCCCGGTGGACCCGCCGGTCCTCAAGCACGGCCCGATGCTCCGGCTCTGGCTGGCCCACCTCCTGGACCCGTCCGAGATGCGCGCCGTCCTCACCGGGCACCGCGACTTCGCCGAGGGCATGCGCACCCGCGCCCGCGAGGACGCGGCCCGCGCCGCCGCCGACCCCGCCTGGTCCGGCCCGGCCCTCACCCTCCGCTGGGCGGAGCGCTACTACACCGCCGAACGCGACTTGGCCGAGGCGATGCTGACCGACATCGACGCGGCCCAGCGATCGGGCGCGGGCCCGCACGCCCAGGGCGGCGGCGGCACAACCGGCCCCGCCGCCGGGCCTTCCGCTTCCGCCCCGGGCGAGGGCACGTCCAGCCCCGCCCAGGTCGGAGGGAGTTGGGGGGTGGGGGGGAGGGTACACCACACCAAGGAGGGGGGGGGGGGGC
>NZ_JBVIDV010000026.1:70875-104937 GCF_055572195.1 Streptomyces sp. NPDC030809 | reverse complement strand
CTATTTCCTTCCCTGAAGATAGTGGGACTCTGTTTTCTCGTGGGGGGAAGGATTCGGGGGGGGGGGGGGGGGGGGGGGGGGTTCCCTCCCCCCCCCCCCCCCCCCCCCCCCTCCCCCATGCCCGCCGGGGGACGAAACACCGCCGGGGCGGCGGGACCGGATGGTCCCGCCGCCCCGGCGGCACGTTTCTGCAGGGTCTTGCCCGGACTTGCCCGGATCGTCTCCCGCTCAGATCTCCTCGTGGGCGACCGCACGGCGGGCGTCCGCGTCCAGCACGCCCCAGCTGATCAGCTGCTCGGTGAGGACCGAGGGGGACTGGTCGTAGATGACCGCGAGGGTGCGCAGGTCGTCCTGGCGGATCGAGAGCACCTTGCCGTTGTAGTCACCGCGCTGGCTCTGGATGGTCGCCGCGTAGCGCTGCAGCGGGCCGGCCTTCTCGGCGGGGACGTGGGCCAGGCGCTCCAGGTCCAGACGCAGCTTCGGCGGCGGCTCGGCGGCCCCGCCCGGCGTCGTGCCCGGGAGCAGTTCCTGCACCGGCACCCCGTAGAAGTCCGCCAGCTCGGCCAGGCGCTGCACGGTGACCGCGCGGTCCCCGCGCTCGTACGAGCCGACCACGACCGCCTTCCAGCGGCCCTGGGACTTCTCCTCGACACCGTGGAGGGAAAGGCCCTGCTGGGTGCGGATGGCGCGGAGCTTGGCCCCGAGCTGTTTGGCGTATTCGCTGGACATAAGGCTCCCGGACGCTGTGTCGACGTGCGGCTCCGCCGCGCGGCTGGTAACTCACTGTGAGGTTACGCAGCGTTACGTGGATGCGTCAAGCCGAATGGTCTTCATCGCCCCCGGACGAGCGGCGGGCCCGTACGGGGGTGGACTCCGGTCCCGGGAGGCGCGGACGCGCCCCCTCCTGCTACTGTGTCCGGCGTACATCAAGACGTCCTTTAAGGTCCGTCCCGTGAGGCGGAGAAGGGGGTCCGTTTCTCATGGACACGAAGACTTCCGATGCGGCCCGGCCCGTGCTCGAGGCCACCGACATCGCGCGGGTGCTGACCCGCATCGCCCACGAGATCGTCGAACGCGCCAAGGGCGCCGACGACGTGGTGCTCCTCGGCATCCCGACGCGCGGCGTGTTCCTCGCCCGCCGGATCGCCGCCAAGCTCGAAGAGATCACCGGATCCAAGATCCCCGTCGGCTCCCTCGACATCACCATGTACCGGGACGACCTGCGGATGAAGCCGGCGCGCGCCATCGGCCGCACCGAGATCCCCGGTGACGACATCGACGGCCGCCTCGTCGTCCTCGTCGACGACGTCCTCTTCTCCGGCCGCACCATCCGCGCCGCCCTCGACGCCCTCGGCGACATCGGCCGCCCGCGCGCCGTGCAGCTCGCCGTCCTCGTGGACCGCGGCCACCGCGAACTGCCGATCCGCGCCGACTACGTCGGCAAGAACCTCCCCACGTCGCTGCGGGAAACGGTCAAGGTCCAGCTCCAGGAGGAGGACGGCCGCGACGCCGTGCTGCTCGGCCAGCGGACCGCCCCTGCCGGCGGGCAGTAGCCCGTCCCCCGCACGGGACCCCCTTCCCGGCCCCCGCGGGCCGGCCGGAGCCGGGGCCCGCGCCGCAGCCTGCCCGTCTGCACCCCAAGCTGCCCTCCACTACCCCCGGAGCACCCAGATGAAGCGCCACCTCATCTCGGCCGCCGACCTCACCCGCGATGACGCCGTCCTGATCCTCGACACCGCCGAGGAGATGGCCCGGATCGCGGACCGGCCGATCAAGAAGCTGCCCACCCTGCGCGGCCGCACCATCTGCAACCTCTTCTTCGAGGACTCGACCCGCACCCGGATCTCCTTCGAGGCCGCCGAGAAGCGCCTGTCCGCCGACGTCATCAACTTCGCGGCCAAGGGTTCGAGCGTCTCCAAGGGCGAGTCCCTCAAGGACACGGCGCAGACCCTGGAGGCCATGGGCGTGGACGCCGTGGTCATCCGGCACGGCGCCTCGGGTGCCCCGTACCGGCTCGCGAACTCCGGCTGGATCGACGCCCCGGTCATCAACGCCGGCGACGGCACCCACCAGCACCCCACCCAGGCCCTGCTGGACGCCTTCACCATGCGCCGCCGCCTGGTCGGCAAGGACGCCCTCGGCCAGGACCTCGCGGGCAAGCGGATCACCATCGTCGGCGACGTCCTGCACAGCCGGGTGGCCCGCTCCAACGTGGACCTGCTGCACACCCTCGGCGCCGAGGTCACCCTCGTGGCCCCGCCCACCCTGGTCCCGGTCGGCGTCGAGACCTGGCCCTGCGAGATCTCGTACGGCCTCGACGAGGTGCTGCCGAAGTCCGACGCGGTGATGATGCTGCGTGTGCAGCGTGAACGCATGAACGCCGCCTTCTTCCCGACCGAGCGCGAGTACTCGCGCCGGTACGGCCTGGACGGCGAGCGCATGGCGAAGATGCCCGAGCACGCCATCGTGATGCACCCCGGCCCCATGGTCCGCGGCATGGAGATCACCGCCGAGGTCGCCGACTCCGACCGCTGCACGGTCGTCGAGCAGGTCGCCAACGGCGTCTCCATCCGGATGGCCGTCCTGTACCTGCTCCTGGGCGGCTCCGAGCCCGCCGTCACCACCACCAGCACGCCCCGCACCGAGGAGACGAAGTAACCATGAGCAAGATCCTTATCCGCGGTGCGCAGATCCTCGGCGGCGAGGCGCAGGACGTCCTGATCGACGGCGAGACCATCGCCGAGGTCGGCACCGGCCTGTCGGCCGAGGGCGCCCGGGTGATCGAGGCCGCCGGCCAGGTGCTCCTGCCGGGCCTGGTGGACCTCCACACCCACCTGCGCGAGCCGGGCCGCGAGGACTCCGAGACCGTCCTGACCGGCACCCGCGCCGCGGCGACCGGCGGCTACACGGCCGTCTTCGCCATGGCCAACACCTTCCCGGTCGCCGACACCGCCGGCGTGGTCGAGCAGGTGTACCGCCTGGGCCAGGAGCACGGCTACTGCGACGTGCAGCCCATCGGCGCCGTCACCGTCGGCCTGGAGGGCAAGCAGCTCGCCGAGCTCGGCGCCATGCACGAGTCGGCCGCCGGCGTGAAGGTCTTCTCCGACGACGGCAAGTGCGTGGACGACGCGGTGATCATGCGCCGCGCCCTGGAGTACGTGAAGGCCTTCGGCGGGGTCGTCGCCCAGCACGCCCAGGAGCCCCGCCTCACCGAGGGCGCCCAGATGAACGAGGGCATCGTCTCCGCCGAGCTGGGCCTCGGCGGCTGGCCCGCCGTCGCCGAGGAGTCGATCATCGCGCGCGACGTCCTCCTCGCCGAGCACGTCGGCTCCCGCGTCCACATCTGCCACCTGTCCACCGCCGGCTCCGTCGAGATCGTCCGCTGGGCCAAGTCCCGCGGCATCGACGTGACCGCCGAGGTCACCCCGCACCACCTCCTCCTCACCGACGAGATGGTCCGCACGTACAACCCGGTCTACAAGGTCAACCCGCCGCTGCGCACCGAGCGCGACGTGCTGGCCCTGCGCGAGGCCCTGGCCGACGGCACGATCGACATCGTCGCCACCGACCACGCCCCGCACCCGCACGAGGACAAGGACTGCGAGTGGGCCGCCGCCGCCATGGGCATGGTCGGCCTGGAGACCGCCCTGTCCGTGGTCCAGCAGACGATGGTCGAGACCGGTCTGCTCGACTGGGCGGGCGTCGCGGAGCGCATGTCCTTCGCTCCGGCCCGCATCGGCCGCCTCGACAACCACGGACGCCCCGTCTCGGCAGGTGAACCCGCGAACCTCACCCTGGTCGATACCTCGTACCGTGGTGTCGTGGACCCCGCACACTTCGCTTCCCGCAGCCGCAACACGCCCTACGAGGGCCGTGAGCTGCCGGGCCGCGTCACTCACACCTTCCTGCGGGGCCGGGCAACGGTCGTGGACGGGAAACTCGCGTGACACCAGCAGCAATCCATCTGGCCGCACAGGCCGCCGAGCGACGGTCGGCGGAGGTGACCGACTGGGGCCCGCGGATCGCGTGGGTCATCGGCCTGGTCCTCTTCATCGCCTTCGTCTACTGGCTGATGCGCCAGGGCTGGAAATGGCGGGGCGCCCTCCAGGTCGGCCTGCCCGAGCTGCCGGTCGCGCCCGACGGACTGCCCGCGCACCGGCTGGCCCTCACCGGCCGGTACCACGGCTCCACCACGGCCGGGCAGTGGCTCGACCGGATCGTGGCGCACGGCCTCGGCGTCCGCAGCCGGGTGGAGCTCACGCTCACCGACGCGGGCCTCGACGTGGTCCGCCCCGGGGCCACCGATTTCTTCGTACCGGCCGCGCAGCTGCGCGGCGCCCGCCTCGACAAGGGAATCGCGGGCAAGGTACTCACCGAGGGCGGTCTGCTCGTCGTCACCTGGGCGCACGGGGACAAGCTGATCGACTCCGGATTCCGCTCCGACCGCGCGGCCGAGCACGCCGCCTGGGTCGAAGCCCTCAACCTCATGAACACATCCATCACGACGGAAGGCGCCGAACGATGACGACCTCCACCAGGGGAGCGCAAGCTCCCGCCGTACTCGTCCTGGAGGACGGGCGCATCTTCCGCGGGCGCGCCTACGGGGCCGTGGGGGAGACCTTCGGCGAGGCCGTGTTCTCCACCGGCATGACCGGCTACCAGGAGACCCTGACCGATCCGTCGTACCACCGCCAGGTCGTCGTGATGACCGCCCCGCACGTGGGCAACACGGGTGTCAACGACGAGGACCCCGAGTCCTCCCGCATCTGGGTGAGCGGCTACGTCGTCCGCGACCCCGCGCGCATCCCCTCGAACTGGCGCTCGCAGCGCTCGCTCGACGAGGAGCTCGCCAAACAGGGCGTCGTCGGCATCTCCGGCATCGACACCCGCGCGCTGACCCGCCACCTGCGCGAGCGCGGCGCGATGCGCGTCGGCATCTTCTCCGGCGATATGTGGAACGGCATCCGCGAGTCGGCCCTGATCGCCAAGGTCCAGGCCAGCCCGCAGATGAAGGGCGCCGACCTGTCCGCCGAGGTCGCCACCAAGGAGGCGTACGTCGTCCCCGCGATCGGCGAGAAGAAGTTCACCGTCGCCGCGGTCGACCTGGGCATCAAGGGCATGACCCCGCACCGGATGGCCGAGCGCGGCATCGAGGTGCACGTCCTGCCGGCCACCGCCACCGCCGAGGACGTCTACGCGGTGAACCCGGACGGCGTCTTCTTCTCCAACGGCCCGGGCGACCCGGCCACCGCCGACCACCCGGTCTCCGTCATGCAGGCCGTCCTGGAGCGCAAGACCCCGCTCTTCGGCATCTGCTTCGGCAACCAGATCCTCGGCCGCGCCCTGGGCTTCGGCACGTACAAGCTGAAGTACGGCCACCGCGGCATCAACCAGCCGGTGCAGGACCGCACGACCGGCAAGGTCGAGGTCACCGCGCACAACCACGGCTTCGCCGTCGATGCCCCCCTCGACAAGGTTTCCGAGACCCCCTACGGCCGCGCCGAGGTCTCCCACGTCTGCCTGAACGACAACGTGGTGGAAGGCCTCCAGCTGCTCGACCAGCCGGCCTTCAGCGTCCAGTACCACCCGGAGGCCGCCGCGGGCCCGCACGACGCCGCGTACCTCTTCGACCGCTTCGTTTCCCTGATGGAGGCCGATCGTGCCTAAGCGCACCGATATCCAGTCCGTCCTGGTCATCGGCTCCGGCCCGATCGTCATCGGCCAGGCCGCCGAGTTCGACTACTCCGGCACCCAGGCCTGCCGCATCCTCAAGGCCGAGGGCCTGCGGGTGATCCTGGTGAACTCCAACCCGGCGACGATCATGACCGACCCGGAGATCGCCGACGCCACGTACGTCGAGCCGATCACCCCGGCCTTCGTCGAGAAGATCATCGCCAAGGAGCGCCCCGACGCCCTCCTGCCCACCCTCGGCGGCCAGACCGCGCTCAACACCGCGATCTCGATGCACGAGCAGGGCGTCCTCGAGAAGTACGACGTCGAGCTCATCGGCGCCAACGTCGAGGCCATCAACAAGGGCGAGGACCGCGACCTCTTCAAGGAGGTCGTCGAGGAGGTCCGCCGGAAGATCGGCCACGGCGAGTCCGCCCGCTCGGTCATCTGCCACTCCATGGACGACGTCCTCAAGGGCGTCGAGACCCTCGGCGGCTACCCGGTCGTCGTCCGCCCCTCCTTCACCATGGGCGGCGCCGGTTCCGGCTTCGCGCACGACGAGGAGGAGCTGCGCCGCATCGCGGGCCAGGGCCTGACGCTCTCCCCGACCACCGAGGTGCTCCTGGAGGAGTCCATCCTCGGCTGGAAGGAGTACGAGCTGGAGCTGATGCGCGACAAGGCCGACAACGTCGTGGTCGTCTGCTCCATCGAGAACTTCGACCCGATGGGCGTCCACACCGGTGACTCGATCACCGTCGCCCCGGCGATGACCCTCACGGACCGCGAGTACCAGCGCCTGCGCGACATCGGCATCGCGATCATCCGCGAGGTCGGCGTGGACACCGGCGGCTGCAACATCCAGTTCGCGGTCAACCCCGAAGACGGCCGGATCATCGTCATCGAGATGAACCCCCGCGTCTCCCGCTCCTCCGCGCTCGCCTCGAAGGCCACCGGCTTCCCGATCGCCAAGATCGCCGCGAAGCTGGCCATCGGCTACACGCTGGACGAGGTCCCGAACGACATCACCGAGAAGACCCCGGCCTCCTTCGAGCCGACCCTCGACTACGTCGTCGTCAAGGCCCCGCGCTTCGCCTTCGAGAAGTTCCCGCTCGCCGACTCCACCCTCACCACCACCATGAAGTCGGTGGGCGAGGCCATGGCCATCGGCCGCAACTTCACCGAGGCCCTCCAGAAGGCCCTGCGCTCCCTGGAGAAGAAGGGCTCCCAGTTCGCCTTCACCGGCGAGCCGGGCGACAAGGAAGAGCTGCTGCGCCTCGCGGTCCGCCCGACCGACGGCCGCATCAACACCGTCATGCAGGCCATCCGCGCCGGCGCCACCCCGGAGGAGGTCTTCGACGCCACGAAGATCGACCCGTGGTTCGTCGACCAGCTCTTCCTGATCAAGGAGATCGCCGACGAGCTGGCCGCCGCCGAGAAGCTGGAGCCGGTGCTGCTCTCCGAGGCCAAGCGCCACGGCTTCTCCGACGCGCAGATCGCCGAGATCCGCGGCCTGCGCGAGGACGTGGTCCGCGAGGTCCGGCACGCCCTCGGCGTCCGCCCCGTGTACAAGACGGTCGACACCTGCGCCGCCGAGTTCGCCGCGAACACCCCGTACTTCTACTCCTCGTACGACGAGGAGAGCGAGGTCGCCCCGCGCGAGAAGCCGGCCGTGATCATCCTGGGCTCCGGCCCGAACCGCATCGGCCAGGGCATCGAGTTCGACTACTCCTGCGTCCACGCCTCCTTCGCGCTGAGCGAGGCGGGCTACGAGACCGTGATGGTCAACTGCAACCCGGAGACCGTCTCCACCGACTACGACACCTCCGACCGCCTGTACTTCGAGCCGCTGACGCTCGAAGACGTGCTGGAGATCGTGCACGCCGAGTCCCTCGCGGGCCCGATCGCCGGCGTGGTGGTCCAGCTCGGCGGACAGACCCCGCTCGGCCTCGCGCAGGCCCTGAAGGACAACGGCGTGCCGGTCGTGGGCACCTCGCCCGAGGCCATCCACGCCGCCGAGGACCGCGGCGCCTTCGGCCGGGTGCTGGCCGAGGCCGGCCTGCCCGCCCCCAAGCACGGCACCGCCACCACGTTCGCGGGTGCGAAGGCCATCGCCGACGAGATCGGCTACCCGGTCCTCGTGCGCCCCTCGTACGTGCTCGGCGGCCGCGGCATGGAGATCGTCTACGACGAGACCCGGCTGGAGTCGTACATCGCCGAGTCCACCGAGATCTCCCCGACCCGCCCGGTGCTGGTCGACCGCTTCCTCGACGACGCCATCGAGATCGACGTGGACGCGCTCTACGACGGCCACGAGCTCTACCTCGGCGGGGTCATGGAGCACATCGAGGAGGCCGGCATCCACTCCGGCGACTCGGCCTGCGCCCTGCCCCCGATCACCCTCGGCGGCCACGACATCAAGCGGCTGCGCGCCTCCACCGAGGCCATCGCCAAGGGCGTCGGCGTCCGCGGTCTGATCAACATCCAGTTCGCGATGGCGGGTGACATCCTCTACGTGCTGGAGGCCAACCCGCGCGCCTCCCGCACCGTGCCCTTCACCTCGAAGGCCACCGCGGTCCCGCTCGCGAAGGCCGCCGCCCGCATCGGGCTCGGCGCCACCATCGCCGAGCTGCGCGCCGAGGGCCTGCTGCCGAAGAACGGCGACGGCGGCACCCTGCCGCTCGACGCGCCGATCTCCGTCAAGGAGGCCGTGATGCCCTGGAGCCGCTTCCGCGACATCCACGGCCGCGGCGTGGACACCGTCCTCGGCCCGGAGATGCGCTCCACCGGCGAGGTCATGGGCATCGACTCGGTCTTCGGCACGGCGTACGCCAAGTCGCAGGCCGGCGCGTACGGCCCGCTGCCGACCAAGGGCCGCGCGTTCATCTCGGTCGCCAACCGGGACAAGCGCTCGATGATCTTCCCGGCCCGCGAGCTGGTCGCCCACGGCTTCGAGCTGCTGGCCACCTCCGGCACCGCCGAGGTTCTCAAGCGCAACGGCATCAACGCTACCGTCGTCCGCAAGCAGTCCGAGGGCGAAGGCCCCGACGGCGAGAAGACGATCGTCCAGCTGATCCACGACGGCCAGGTCGACCTGATCGTCAACACCCCGTACGGCACGGGTGGCCGCCTCGACGGCTACGAGATCCGTACGGCGGCCGTGGCGCGCAGCGTCCCGTGCCTGACCACGGTCCAGGCGCTGGCCGCCGCCGTCCAGGGCATCGATGCGCTCAACCGCGGCGACGTGGGCGTCCGCTCGCTCCAGGAGCACGCGGAGCACCTGATCGCGGCCCGCGACTAGCAGCCCGTCCGAGGCAGGGGGACACCGGTTCATCAACGGGTGTCCCCCTCTTCATGACCGCACAAGGGATATTCCGGACGATGTACAAGTTCTTCTTCAACCTGGTCTTCAAGCGGATGGACCCGGAGGAGGCCCACCACCTGGCCTTCCGCTGGATCCGGCGCGCCGCCGGCACCCCGGTCCTGCGCACCTTCGCCGCCGCCGCCCTCGCCCCCCGGTACAAGGAGCTGCGCACCGAGGCCCTGGGCCTGCGCATGCACGGCCCCTTCGGCCTCGCGGCGGGCTTCGACAAGAACGCGGCCGCCATCGACGGCATGGCGATGCTCGGCTTCGACCACGTCGAGATCGGCACCGTCACCGCCCAGGCGCAGCCCGGCAACCCCAAGAAGCGGCTGTTCCGGCTGGTCCCGGACCGGGCCCTGATCAACCGCATGGGCTTCAACAACGAGGGCTCCGCCGCGGTCGCCGAACGCCTCGCACGCCGGGTGCCGGTCTTCAAGACGGTCGTCGGCGTCAACATCGGCAAGACCAAGGTGGTCCCCGAGGAGGAGGCCGTCGGCGACTACGTGACCTCCACCGAGCGCCTGGCCGGCCACGCCGACTACCTCGTGGTCAACGTGTCCTCCCCGAACACCCCCGGGCTGCGCAACCTCCAGGCCACCGAGTCCCTGCGGCCCCTGCTGTCCGCCGTCCGCGAGGCCGCCGACCGCACCGTCACCGGGCGCCGCGTCCCGCTGCTGGTGAAGATCGCCCCCGACCTCGCCGACGAGGACGTGGACGCCGTCGCCGACCTCGCCCTGGAGCTGGGCCTGGACGGCATCATCGCCACGAACACCACCATCGCCCGCGAGGGCCTGGGCCTGAAGTCCGACCCGGCCCTGGTCAAGGAGACCGGCGGACTGTCCGGCGCGCCCGTCAAGGAGCGCTCCCTGGAGGTCCTGCGCCGCCTGTACGCCCGGGTGGGGGACCGGATCACCCTCGTGGGGGTCGGCGGGATCGAGAACGCCGAGGACGCCTGGCAGCGGATCCTGGCCGGCGCCACCCTGGTCCAGGGCTACAGCGCCTTCATCTACGAGGGCCCGTTCTACGCCCGCGCGATCCACAAGGGCCTGGCCGCCCGCCTGGCCGCCAGCCCGTACGCCACCCTCGCCGAGGCCGTCGGCGCCGAGACCCGGAAGGCCGCCAAGTGACCCAGACCTTCGGAACCCGCCTGCGCTCCGCCATGGACGAGCGCGGCCCGCTGTGCGTCGGCATCGACCCGCACGCGGCCCTGCTGAGCTCCTGGGGCCTGAACGACGACATCGCCGGCCTGGAGCGGTTCTCGCGCACCGTCGTCGAGGCCCTGGCCGACCAGGTGGCCGTCTTCAAGCCGCAGGCCGCCTTCTTCGAGCGCTTCGGCTCCCGCGGCATCGCGGTGCTGGAGCAGACCGTGGCCGACGCCCGGGCGGCCGGCACCCTCGTGCTCATGGACGCCAAGCGCGGGGACATCGGCTCGACCATGGCCGCGTACGCCGAGACCTTCCTGCGCAAGGACTCGCCGCTGTTCTCGGACGCGCTCACGGTCTCCCCGTACCTGGGCTACGGCTCGCTGAAGCCGGCCGTGGACCTGGCCCGGGAGTCGGGCGCGGGCCTGTTCGTACTGGCCCTGACCTCCAACCCGGAGGGCGCCGAGGTGCAGCGGGCGGTGCGCGAGGACGGCCGGACGATCGGCGCGACCATGCTGGCCCACCTGGCGGAGGAGAACGCGGGCGCCGAGCCCATGGGATCCTTCGGCGCGGTGGTCGGGGCCACCCTCGGCGACCTGTCCTCCTTCGACCTGGACATCAACGGCCCGCTGCTCGCGCCGGGCATCGGCGCCCAGGGGGCCACCGCGGCCGACCTGCCGGCCGTCTTCGGCGCCGCCGTCCGCAACGTGGTCCCGAACGTCTCGCGCGGCGTGCTCCGGCACGGCCCGGACGCGTCCGCGCTGCGCGACTCCGCCGCCCGCTTCGCCGACGAGATCCGCGAGGCCGTCGCCGGGGCCTGACCCGTCCGGTCCGAGCCCCCGCCCGGCCCCGGTCCGCCCCGGCGCCCGTGGCGCCCTTCCCGGGCCGCACCCCCGGGTCCGCTTCCCCGCGGACCCCGGGATGCGGCCCGGAGCCGTTTCCGGGCGCCGCGCCGTGTGAGCTCGGTCACGGCCGGCCCCCGCCGGCACCCCGGCGACCTGCGCAATGCCCTTTCGGGGCGCCGGATTGCCCACTTGGTGGACACCTCGGGTCCCACCCCTCGCACCGCTTGACGAATTCCGGCCCAAAAACCAGGGTGTTTTGTCTGTGATGTACGGTTCAGTGGAGGCTGACCAGGACTTTTCGTCCGTTCTCGCTGACTGGAGCGGCCTTGGCCGCTAGTCTCCGACCCAGAGCGAACGAGCGCATCCGCGGTTTCTTCGCTCGCCCGGTGTGGTGCCCGAACGTGCCGACAGGCGCGGCGAAGGACCTCACTGGTCCATATCCGACAGTTCGACATCCGAGGTGACGTAGGCGTGGCTCTTCCGCCCCTTACCCCTGAACAGCGCGCAGCCGCGCTCGAAAAGGCCGCCGCGGCTCGCCGGGAGCGGGCCGAGGTGAAGAATCGACTCAAGCACTCCGGCGCCTCCCTGCACGAGGTCATCAAGCAGGGGCAGGAGAACGACGTCATCGGCAAGATGAAGGTCTCCGCGCTCCTCGAGTCCCTGCCGGGCGTGGGCAAGGTCCGCGCCAAGCAGATCATGGAACGTCTCGGCATCTCCGAGTCCCGCCGTGTGCGAGGTCTCGGTTCCAACCAGATCGCCTCGCTGGAGCGCGAGTTCGGCGGTGGCGGCGCCTGACGCGCCGCCTGAAGTCCGTCCGGTGTTCTCGGGCAGTCCCGGGAACCGGGATAATCGCTCCATGGCAGCAGAGGTTCGTCCGCGGCTGACCGTGCTCTCCGGCCCCTCCGGGGTGGGCAAGAGCACGGTCGTCGCGCATATGCGCAAGGTTCACCCCGAGGTATGGCTCTCGGTGTCGGCCACCACCCGCAAGCCGCGGCCCGGTGAGCGGCACGGAGTCCACTACTTCTTCGTCAACGACGACGAGTTCGACAAGCTGATCGCCAATGGCGAGCTGCTGGAGTGGGCCGAGTTCGCGGGCAACCGCTACGGCACCCCCCGGAGCGCCGTGCTGGAACGCCTGGACAGCGGCGAGCCGGTGCTCCTGGAGATCGACCTGCAGGGCGCCCGGCTGGTCCGGGAGTCCATGCCGGAGGCCCAGCTGGTCTTCCTCGCCCCGCCGAACTGGGACGAGCTGGTGCGCCGGCTCACCGGCCGCGGCACCGAGGCGCCCGAGGTCATCGAGCGCCGGCTGGCGGCCGCCAAGGTCGAACTCGCGGCCGAGTCCGAGTTCGACACCACCCTTGTCAACACCTCCGTCGAGGACGTAGCACGCGAGCTGCTAGCCTTGATGGAAGTTGTTTGATCTTTTACCCATCTTCGGAAGGTAGAGCGTGTCCTCTTCCATCACCGCGCCCGAGGGCATCATCAACCCGCCGATCGACGAGCTGCTCGAGGCCACCGACTCGAAGTACAGCCTCGTGATCTACGCGGCCAAGCGGGCGCGTCAGATCAACGCGTACTACTCGCAGCTCGGTGAGGGCCTGCTGGAGTACGTCGGCCCGCTCGTGGACACCCACGTCCACGAGAAGCCGCTGTCGATCGCGCTGCGCGAGATCAACGCGGGTCTGCTGACCTCCGAGGCCATCGAGGCCCCGGCCCAGTAGGGCCGGCAGGCAGGCAGAGATTCCTTTCACCACAGGCCCGGCAGGGAGACTGCCGGGCCTGTGGTGTGTCACAAGCATGAGTCGAGTCCGGGAGTAGCAGTGGTCAAGCCGAAGGTCGTGCTGGGTGTCAGCGGCGGGATCGCCGCGTACAAGGCCTGTGAGCTGCTGCGGCGGCTGACCGAGTCCGGGCACGACGTCCGGGTGGTGCCCACCGAGTCCGCCCTCCACTTCGTCGGCGAGGCCACCTGGTCGGCGCTGTCCGGCCACCCCGCGTCCACCGAGGTGTGGGAGAGCGTCCACGAGGTCCCGCACGTGCGGATCGGGCAGGCCGCCGACCTGGTCGTGGTGGCCCCCGCCACCGCCGACATGCTGGCCAAGGCCGCCCACGGCCTCGCCGACGACCTGCTGACCAACACCCTCCTCACCGCCCGCTGCCCGGTGGTCTTCGCCCCGGCCATGCACACCGAGATGTGGGAGCACCCTGCCACCCGGGAGAACGTGGCCACGCTGCGCCGCCGCGGGGCCGTGGTCATCGAGCCCGCCGTGGGCCGACTCACCGGCGTGGACACCGGCAAGGGCCGGCTGCCGGACCCCGAGGAGATCTTCGAGGTCTGCCGCCGGGTGCTCGCCCGCGGCCCGCAGCCCGAGCGGGACCTGGCGGGCCGGCACGTGGTCGTCAGCGCCGGCGGCACCCGCGAGCCCCTCGACCCGGTCCGCTTCCTCGGCAACCGCTCCTCCGGCAAGCAGGGCTACGCCCTGGCCCGTACGGCCGTGGCCCGCGGGGCCCGGGTGACCCTGGTGGCGGCCAACACCGCGCTGCCCGACCCGGCCGGCGCCGACGTGGTCCGCGTGGGCACCGCCGTACAGCTGCGGGAGGCCGTGCTCAAGGCCGCCGCCGACGCGGACGTCGTGGTCATGGCGGCCGCCGTCGCCGACTTCCGGCCGGCCGAGTACGCCACCGGGAAGATCAAGAAGAAGGACGGGGAGGAGCCCGCGCCGGTCGCGCTGGTGCGGAATCCGGACATCCTGGCCGAGGTCTCGGCCGAGCGGGCCCGTCCCGGACAGCTGGTCGTCGGCTTCGCCGCGGAGACCGACCAGGTGCTCGCCAACGGCTGGGCCAAGCTCCGGCGCAAGGGGTGCGACCTTCTCGTGGTCAACGAGGTCGGCGAGTCCAAGACCTTCGGATCCGAGGAGAACGAGGCGGTGATCCTCGGTTCCGACGGCACCGAAGTGCCCGTTCCCCATGGCCCCAAGGAGGACCTCGCGGATCTCCTCTGGGACCTCGTCGCCCCCCGACTTGCCTGATTCGAACGGGCAGTTGGCGGAGTCGCCGCGTGGGGCGCAGGGCGCGACGCGCCCTGCGCGGCGGCCCTTGTTCGCCCCCTCGCGGGTAGGCAAGAATGAAGTGCCGCAGGTCACAGGGCTCCCACTAGGCGAGACACGTGGTCTGGTGCACGGCAGTGACCGATAAACTGAACGCGGGACCAGGCCGGGAGCAGCCTCCGGTACGGTGCCGTCAAATGATCAGCCAGCAGCCGCTGCAACCCCAGGGAGCGATGTGTCCCGCCGCCTGTTCACCTCGGAGTCCGTGACCGAGGGCCACCCCGACAAGATCGCTGACCAGATCAGCGACACGATCCTCGACGCGCTCCTGCGCGAGGACCCGACCTCCCGCGTCGCCGTGGAGACCCTGATCACCACGGGTCTCGTGCACATCGCGGGCGAGGTGACGACGAAGGCCTACGCGCCGATCGCCTCTCTGGTCCGCGAGAAGATCCTCGAGATCGGCTACGACTCCTCCAAGAAGGGCTTCGACGGCGCCTCCTGCGGCGTTTCCGAGTCCATCGGCGCGCAGTCCCCGGACATCGCGCAGGGTGTCGACACCGCGTACGAGAAGCGGGTCGAGGGCGATGACGACGAGCTCGACAAGCAGGGCGCCGGCGACCAGGGCCTGATGTTCGGCTACGCCACCGACGAGACCCCGAACTTCATGCCGCTGCCGATCGAGCTGGCCCACCGCCTCTCGCGCCGGCTGGCCGAGGTCCGCAAGAACGGCACCATCCCGTACCTGCGCCCCGACGGCAAGACCCAGGTCACCATCGAGTACGACGGCGACAAGCCGGTCCGCCTCGACACGGTCGTCGTCTCCTCGCAGCACGCGTCCGACATCGACCTGGACTCGCTGCTCGCCCCCGACATCCGCGAGTTCGTCGTCGAGCACGTGCTCAAGCAGCTCGTCGAGGACGGCATCAAGCTGGAGACCGAGGGCTACCGCCTCCTGGTGAACCCGACCGGCCGCTTCGAGATCGGCGGCCCGATGGGCGACGCCGGCCTCACCGGCCGCAAGATCATCATCGACACGTACGGCGGCATGGCCCGCCACGGCGGCGGCGCCTTCTCCGGCAAGGACCCGTCGAAGGTGGACCGCTCCGCCGCGTACGCGATGCGCTGGGTCGCCAAGAACGTCGTCGCCGCGGGCCTCGCCGGCCGCTGCGAGGTCCAGGTCGCGTACGCGATCGGCAAGGCCGAGCCCGTCGGCCTGTTCGTGGAGACCTTCGGCACCGCCAAGGTGGACGTCGCGAAGATCGAGCAGGCCATCGCCGAGGTCTTCGACCTCCGCCCGGCCGCGATCATCCGCGACCTCGACCTGCTGCGCCCGATCTACGCCCAGACCGCCGCCTACGGCCACTTCGGCCGTGAGCTGCCGGACTTCACCTGGGAGCGCACCGACCGCGTCGAGGCCCTGCGCGCCGCCGCCGGCCTGTAGGCCCCCGCGCCGCGCACAGCAACGCCGCACGGCCCCGGACCACCTGGTCCGGGGCCGTACGGCGTTGTCGGTGCCGTTTGGTAAGAATGCGGTGTGAGCAGCGCGAACGACTCCGGAGAGCGGCCCGCGGACCAAGGTCCCGGCGGCCCGCCCGAGCAGCTCGCGCTGATCCGGGACACCGTCCGCAGGGCGAAGGCCGCGCCCAAGGCCAAGCCCCGCACCTGGCGGGGGGCCGCCCTCGCCCCGGAGCTCCCCGTCGCCCGCATCCTCGTGAACAAGGGCGTGCTCCACCTCGACCAGCTGTGGGACTACGCCGTTCCCGCCGAGCTGGACGCGGCCGCCCAGCCCGGGGTCCGGGTCCGGGTCCGCTTCGGCGCCGGCTCGCACCACGTCCGCGAGGGCCGCCGCGAGGGCGGCGGGCTCATCGACGGCTTCCTCGTCGAGCGCCGCGCCGACACCGACTACAACGGGCCGCTCGCCGCCCTCGCCCACGTGGTCTCGCCCGAGCCGGTGCTGACCCCCCGGATGCTGGCCCTGACCCGCGCGGTCGCCGACCGGTACGCGGGCAGCCTGGCCGACGTGCTCCAGCTCGCGGTGCCCCCGCGCAACGCCAGGGCCGAGGCCGAGCCCTCCCCGGCGCCGCTGCCCCCGCCGCCCGTGCCCGCCCCCGGCAGCTGGCAGCGCTACGGCTCCGGGCCCGCCTACCTGCGCGCCCTCGCGGCCGGAGCCAATCCGCGGGCAGTGTGGACGGCGCTGCCCGGACCGGGCTGGGCGCAGGAGCTGGCCCGGGCGATGGCCGCGACCCTGGCCTCCGGGCGCGGCGCCCTGGCGGTACTGCCCGACGGTCGGTCCCTGGCCCGGCTGGACTCCGCCCTCACCGAGGTCATGGGGCACGGCCGGCACGCGGTGCTGACCGCCGGCTCCGGGCCCGAGGAGCGCTACCGCCAGTGGCTGGCCGTGCACCGGGGCTCGGTCCGCGCCGTGATCGGGACCCGCTCCGCGATGTTCGCTCCCGTGCCCGACCTCGGCCTGGTCGCGATCTGGGACGACGGGGACTCCAGCCACGGGGACGACCACGCCCCCTTCCCGCACGTGCGCGAGGTCCTCGAACTGCGCGCCGCCCACGACGGCTGCGCCTTCCTGCTCGGCTCGACCTCCTGCACCGTCGAGGCGGCCCAGCTCGTCGAGTCCGGCTGGGCCCGCCCGCTGGCCGCCGACCGGGCGCAGGTACGGGCCGCGGCCCCGCGGATCCGGACCGTGGGCGACGACGACCTGGGCCGGGACGGGGCGGCGCGCGCCGCCCGCCTGCCCAGCCTGGCCTGGGAGGCGGTGCGGGAGGGCCTGAAGTCCGGACCGGTGCTGGTCCAGGTGCCGCGGCGGGGGTACGTGCCCCGGCTGGCCTGCGAGCGCTGCCGCACCCCGGCCCGCTGCCGGCACTGCGCCGGCCCGCTGGAGGCCCCCGACGAGCGGGAGCTGCACTGCGGCTGGTGCGGGCGGCCCGAGGGATCCTGGCACTGCGAGACCTGCGGCTCGGTGCGGCTGCGGGCGCAGGTGGTGGGCGCCCGGCGCACCGCCGAGGAGCTGGGCCGGGCCTTTCCGGCCGTGCCGGTGCGGACCTCGGGCCGCGAGCACGTGCTCGACTCGGTGCCCGACCGGCCGGCGCTGGTGGTCAGCACCCCCGGGGCGGAGCCGGTGGCCGAGGGCGCGGGCTACGCGGCCGCCCTGCTCCTCGACGGCTGGGCGATGCTCGGGCGGCCCGACCTGCGCGCCGCCGAAGAGGCGCTGCGCCGCTGGATCGGCGCCGCCTCGCTGGTCCGCGGGCAGGAGGCGGGCGGCACCGTGGTCGTGGTGGCCGAGGCCACCCTGCGGCCGGTGCAGGCGCTGGTGCGCTGGGACCCCGTCGGGCACGCGGTGCGGGAACTCGCCGAGCGGGCCGAGCTGGGCTTCCCGCCGGTGTCCCGGATGGCCTCGGTGGCCGGGGCGGCGGAACCGCTCGCCGAGTTCCTCGCCGGGGTGCGGCTGCCCGCCGACGCGGAGGTGCTGGGACCCGTGCCCCTGCCCGGGCGCCGGGGCGTGGCCGATGCGGGGGAGCGGGCGCTGATCCGGGTGCCGCCGGGCAGCGGGGCCGCACTGGCGGCCGCCCTCAAGGCCGCCCAGGCCGCCCGGATGGCCCGCGGCCCCGCCGACCCGGTCCGCGTCCGCATCGACCCCCTCGACATCGGCTGAGGCCCCGCGGCGGGCCGGGCGTGGACGCGGAACTGCCCTGCAGGGAGGGGAAGGCCCTGCAGGGCAGCGCTTGCGGGGGCCGGCGGGGGCGCCGGCCGGGCTCAGCCCGTGCGCGGGCCGGGGAAGGCCCCGGTGCGGGCGGCCGCCTCCTCGCGCAGCGTCTGGCTGCCCGAGGTCGGCTGCGGCGGCATCGCCCGGGCGGCGGGCACCGACGGCATGGCGAGGGTCCGCGTCGTCGTGCCCTCGGCCAGCGGCTCGGCCTCCGCCGTGGCCGCGCCGGCGGCACCCGCCCGGCGGGCCCCGTAGCGCCGGTGCACGGCCTGCTTGGTCACACCGAGCGCGGAGCCCACCGCGTCCCAGGAGAAGCCGAGCGAGCGGTCGAAGTCCACGGCGGCGGTCACCAGCGTCTCCACGCTGTCCCGCAGTTCCTGGGCGAGGCGGACGGTGGGCGCGGGGGCCCGCCCGTACACGACGAAGCCCGTGGACGGGCCGGAGCGGCGCGGACGGTACACGTTGCCGAGCTGGGCCGTGAGCGTCCGCAGAGCATCCACCTGCCGGCGGACCCGTTCGATGTCCCGCACCAGTAGATGCAGGCTGGCCCGCGCTTGGGCGTCGTGGGTGGCGTGGTCGGCCATGTACAAGCCTCTCGAACCGGCGTCGAAACGGACGGGCCGCGGCGCAAATGCGGCCCGATTCGGTCAATCTCTCTTGACCAACGCTCGATCCGGCGAGTGGTCACGCACCGGGGGCGTGTCGGCATATGCGAGAGGCGCGCAGGTGTCCGTACGCCCCCCGGATGAGCGGGGGCCGCACGGCCCCTAGACTGGGAGGCTGCTCGTCGCCAGCCACCCGAGATAGCGAGGTAAGACCCCGGTGAAGCTCGTCTTCGCAGGCACCCCCGAGGTGGCCGTGCCCGCCCTCGACGCCCTGATCGCCTCCGGCCGGCACGAGGTCGCCGCCGTGGTCACCCGCCCCGACGCACCCGCGGGCCGCGGCCGCCGGCTCGTGGCGAGCCCGGTGGCGGAGCGCGCCGCCGAGGCCGGCATCGAGGTGCTCAAGCCCGTCCGCCCGCGCGATCCGGAGTTCCTCGCCCGGCTCGCCGAGATCGCCCCGGACTGCTGCCCGGTCGTCGCCTACGGCGCGCTCCTGCCGAAGGCCGCGCTCGACATCCCCGTGCACGGCTGGGTCAACCTGCACTTCTCGCTGCTTCCCGCCTGGCGCGGTGCGGCGCCCGTGCAGCACGCCGTCATGGCCGGCGACGAGCTCACCGGCGCCTCCACCTTCCGCATCGAGGAAGGCCTCGACACCGGCCCGGTCTTCGGGGTGCTCACCGAGCACATCCGGCCCACCGACACCAGCGGGGACCTGCTGACCCGGCTCGCCTTCGCGGGCGCGGGCCTGCTCGCCGCCACCATGGACGGCATCGAGGACGGCAGCCTGCGCGCCGAGCCGCAGCCCGCCGAGGGGGTCAGCCTCGCCCCCAAGATCACCGTCGAGGACGCGTGCGTGGACTGGTCGGCCCCGGCGCTGCGCGCCGACCGGGTGGTCCGCGGCTGCACCCCGGCCCCCGGGGCCTGGACCGTGTTCCGCGGGGAGCGGCTCAAGCTGATCCAGCTGGCCCTGGACCCGGCGCGCACCGATCTCGCGCCCGGCGAGCTCGCCGTGGCGAAGAACAGCGTCCACGTCGGCACCGGCTCGCACGCCGTGGAGCTGGTGTGGGTGCAGCCGCAGGGCAAGAAGCCGATGAAGGGCGCCGACTGGGCCCGCGGCGTCCGCATCGCCCCCGGCGAGCGCCTCGGCGCCCCCGACGTACGCTGAGAGGGCCGGACCGGCTCTTCCTCTTTCTCACCACTTTCCGCGGAGCACCTTTCTCGTGACCGAACAGCCCCGTCGCCGTCCCGCCGCCAAGCAGGGTAAGCCGTACCGCCGCCCCCAGAAGGACCCCGTGCGGATCCTCGCCTTCGAGGCACTGCGGGCGGTGGACGAGCGCGACGCGTACGCCAACCTCGTGCTGCCCCCGCTGCTGCGCAAGGCGCGCGAGGACGCGGCGGCCAAGGGCGGTCGCTTCGAGGCCCGCGACGCGGCCCTCGCCACCGAGCTGGTGTACGGCACCCTGCGCCGCCAGGGCACGTACGACGCGGTCATCGCGGCCTGCATCGACCGCCCGCTGCGCGAGGTGGACCCGCCGGTGCTCGACGTGCTCTCGCTCGGCGCCCACCAGCTGCTCGGCACCCGCATCCCCACCCACGCGGCGGTCTCCGCCAGCGTGGAGCTGGCCCGCGTGGTGCTCGGCGACGGCCGGGCCAAGTTCGTCAACGCCGTCCTGCGCCGGATCTCCGCCCACGACCTCGACGGCTGGCTGGAGCAGGTCGCGCCGCCGTACGAGAAGGACGCCGAGGACCACCTCGCCGTGGTGCACTCGCACCCGCGCTGGGTGGTCTCCGCCCTGTGGGACGCCCTCGGCGGCGGCCGTGCCGGCATCGAGGACCTGCTCGAAGCCGACAACGAGCGCCCCGAGGTCACCCTCGTCGCCCGCCCCGGCCGGTCCACCCGCGAGGAACTGCTGACCGCCGTCGGCGAGGAGTCGGCGCTGCCCGGCCGCTGGTCCCCGTACGCCGTGCGGCTCGCCGAGGGCGGTGAGCCCGGTGCCGTCGAAGCCGTGCGCGAAGGCCGGGCCGGGGTCCAGGACGAGGGCAGCCAGCTGGTCGCCATGGCCCTGGCCAACGCCCCGCTGGAAGGCCGCGACGAGCGCTGGCTCGACGGCTGCGCCGGCCCCGGCGGCAAGGCCGCCCTGCTCGGCGCCCTGGCCGCGCAGCGCGGAGCCGCCCTGCTGGCCTCCGAGAAGCAGCCGCACCGGGCCCGCCTGGTGGAGCGGGCTCTCGCCGGGAACCCCGGCCCCTACCAGGTCATCGCCGCGGACGGCACCCGCCCGCCGTGGCTGCCCGGCTCCTTCGACCGCGTCCTCATGGACGTGCCCTGCTCGGGCCTCGGCGCGCTGCGCCGCCGGCCCGAGGCCCGCTGGCGCCGCCGCCCCGAGGACATGGACGGCTTCGCCCCGCTCCAGCGCGGGCTGCTGCGCGAGGCGCTGTCCGCGGTCCGCGTCGGCGGGGTGGTCGGCTACGCCACCTGCTCCCCGCACCTGGCCGAGACCCGCGTGGTCGTCGAGGACGTGCTCAAGGGCCGGGGCGGCGCCCGTCCCGTCGCGGCCGAGTGGATCGACGCCCGCCCGCTGATGGAGGGCGTACCCGGGCTGGGCGAGGGCCCGGACGTCCAGCTGTGGCCGCACCTGCACGGAACCGATGCGATGTACCTGGCGCTCCTGCGGCGGACGGCGTAGCGGATCCCGTACCGGGCCGGCCCCCCGGAAGCGAGGGGCCGGGGCCGGAAGGCGCAAGCGGCATGGCACGCTTGGGGGCATGGCCGTTCAGATCAATCCCAGCATCCTGTCCGCGGACTTCTCCCGACTCGCCGACGAGGCGAAGGCCGTGGAGGGGGCCGACTGGCTGCACGTCGACGTCATGGACAACCACTTCGTCCCGAACCTGACGCTCGGCGTGCCGATCGTCGAGTCGCTCAGCCGGGCCACGGACATCCCGCTGGACCTGCACCTGATGATCGAGGACCCGGACCGCTGGGCCCCGCAGTACGTGGAGGCGGGCGCCGGCTCGGTCACCTTCCACGCGGAGGCGGCCGGGGCCCCGGTTCGGCTGGCGCGGGAGATCCGGGCCAAGGGCGCGCGCGCCTCGATGGCCCTCAAGCCGGCCACCCCGATCGAGCAGTTCGAGGACATCCTCCCCGAGCTGGACATGCTGCTGATCATGACGGTCGAGCCCGGCTTCGGCGGCCAGCCCTTCCTGGACGTCATGCTGCCGAAGATCCGCCGTACCCGGGAGCTCATCAGCAAGCACGGACTGGAGCTGTGGCTCCAGGTCGACGGCGGGGTCTCGGCCACCACGATCGAGCGGTGCGCGGAGGCCGGCGCCGACGTGTTCGTGGCCGGCAGCGCCGTCTACGGGGCGGTGGACCCGGCCGCCGCCGTGCGCACCCTGCGCGAGCAGGCGGGCGCCGCGATCGCCGCGGCCCCGTGGGCGTGCGAGCACTGAGCGCCCGCGGGTGGAGGCCCGGTGGACGGCTTGGTGAACGGCAGCTGTCCGGGCTGATCAACGGCCGCCGGATCTGACAGGATGAACGGCGAGTCGAGAGTGTGAACAAAGCTAAGGAGATCGCGGTGTCTGGTGTGTCGGCGGGTCGGTCAGCCCTGCGGATGGGACCCGCGGAGCTGGTGCAGGCGGCGGCCATGGCCCGCCGCTTCTACCTGGAGGGCAAGTCCAAGATCCAGATCGCCGAGGAGTTCGGCGTGAGCCGCTTCAAGGTGGCCCGGGTCCTGGAAACCGCCCTGGAGCGGGACCTCGTCCGGATCGAGATCCGCGTGCCCGCCGAGCTGGACGCCGAGCGCTCCGATGCGCTGCGCGCCCGCTACGGGCTGCGGCACGCGGTCGTCGTGGAGTCCCCGGCCGATGCGGCCGAGGACGCCCCGGACCCGGAGAACCTGGGCGCGGTCGCGGCCGACCTCCTGGGCGAGCTCGTCAACGAGGGCGACGTCCTCGGCCTGGCGTGGGGCCGCTCGACCATCCACATGGCGGCGGCCCTGCACCGGCTGCCCCCGTGCACCGTGGTGCAGCTGACCGGCGTGTACGACGCGGGCACCGCCGAGCGCGGCTCCGTGGAGGCCGTACGCCGGGCCGCGCAGGTGTCCGGCGGGGATGCGCACCCCATCTACGCCCCGATGCTGCTGCCCGACCCGGCGACGGCGGCCGCACTGCGCAACCAGACCGGTATCGCGCGCGCCTTCGAGTACTTCGACAAGGTGACCGTGGCGGCCGTGTCCATCGGCTCCTGGGAGCCGGGCATCTCGACGGTGCACGACATGCTGACCGACGAGGAGCGGGCGCACTACGCCTCCCTCGGCGTCGCCGCCGAGATGTCCGCGCACCTCTTCGACAAGGACGGCCGGCGGGTCGGCCGGGACCTCGGCGAGCGCTGCATCACCGTCGAGGCGGACCGGCTGCGCCGGATCCCGGAGGTCGTGGCCATCGCGGGCGGCCTGCGCAAGGCCGCGGCCATCGGCGCCGTGCTGCGCTCCGGGCTGGTGACCAGCCTGGTGACGGACACCGCCGCCGCGGACTACCTGCTGACCGAGTCCGCACCGGGACTGCGCCCGGCCCTGGACCGCGCGGACCCGGACACCCTGGCGTCCTGACCCCCGACGGCGGCCCGCCGGTGCCGCCGGGTCCCCGGCCTCCGGGCCGCTCCGGCGCGTCGGCGGTTCGCGGAACCCGGGGGCTTCTGCCAGCATCGGCAGCATGATCTTCCGGAACCTGCCCTTGCAGTTGCTGCGGGCCCTGGGGGCCGTGTTCCTCTGCGTGACCCTGGTGGCCGCGGCGGCCGGCTGCGCGGGCGGGAAGCAGGCGGCCCCGGGCGCCTCCTCCGCAGGCGATCCCGAGGCCGCGGCCACCGCCCCGGCCACGCCCGGGTGGGCCCGGGGCATGCGGACCGTGCGGGAGGCCGACCTGCCCCCGCAGGCCCGCGACACCCTGCGCCTCATCGACCGCGGCGGCCCCTTCCCGTACCGGCAGGACGGCACGGTCTTCGGGAACTTCGAGCGCGTGCTGCCCCGTCAGGAGCGCGGCTACTACCACGAGTACACGGTGAAGACCCCCGGGGTGCGGACCCGCGGGGCGCGCCGGATCGTGACCGGGCAGGGCGCGGAGTTCTACTACACGGACGACCACTACAAGACCTTCAAGGCGGTTCTCCGATGACCCTGGACCCCCAGCCGCTCGCCCCCGCCCTGGCGGCCGCCCGGGAGGCCGGGCGGAGCGTGGTCGTGCTCGACCTGGACGGCGTACGCACCAAGGCGGCGCTCATGGAGCGGTGCGCGCGGGCCCTGGAGCTGCCGGACTGGTTCGGGCGGAACTGGGACGCGCTCGCCGACGCGCTGACGGACACCGACTGGCACCCGGGGGAGGGGGCGCCGGTGCTGCTCGCCGTGACCTCCTGGCAGGAGTACGCCGGGGCCCGGCCGCGGGACTGGGAGGTGTTCCGCGAGGTGCTGGAGGGCGCCGCCGAGTACTGGGCGCAGACCGGGGGCGCCGGGTCCGGGGCCGAGTCGGGTGCGGGTCCGCGTACGGGTGCGGGTGCGGAAGGCGGTCCGGGGCTCGTCGTGCTCCTCGCGGCCGGGTAGCGTCACGGGGAGGGCGCGGCGCGCCCGCTCTCTGCCGTTGCACCACCGGGAACAGCGGGAAGGGGAGGCACAGATGGCCTGCACGGTCCTGCCGGAGGGGTCCGCCGAGGGGGTCTCCGCATCGCTGGACGCCCTGGTGCCCCTGGTCTTCGAGTCCTTACCCAGGCGGGACCAGCGGAACTGGGCCCGCGTCTACCTGGACGGACTCGTCTCCACGACGGGCAAGAAGACCATACGCAACATCGCCGGGGCCGGTTCGGGATGCGTCGAACAGAGCCTCCAGCAGTTCATCAGCAAGTCGCCCTGGGACTGGACCCCGGTCCGCCGCTCCCTGGCCCGCTACCTCGACGCCGCCGCCCCGCAGCCGGTGGCCTGGGTGGTCCGGCCGCTGGTCATCGAGAAGGCGGGGGACCGCTCGGTGGGAGTGGGCCGCCAGTTCGTCCCGCAGCTGGGCCGCACCGCCAACTGCCAGCAGGCCAACGGCATCTGGCTGGCCTCCGGAGAGGCCGGGTTCCCCGTCGAATGGAGCCTGACCCTCCCGGTGCCCTGGACCACCGAGCGGCAGCGCCGCCGGGCGGGCATCCCCGAGGCCGCCCGCTCGCTCAGCCCCGCCCAGGACGCGGTACTCGCCGTGCGCCGGATGGCGGCCGGCTGGCAACTGCGGCGCAGGCCCGTGGTGATGGAGGTCGGCAGCGCCGAATTCCTCCCCTGCGCCGCGGCCTTCGCCGTCCAGGGCATCCCCTTCCTGTTCAAGGTGGACGGCGCCCTGCGGGTGACCTCCGCCGGGACCGGCCGGCACCGGGCGGCCCCGCACACCGCCCCGGCCCGGGAACTCCTCGGCGCGCTCCTCGCACACCGCCGGGCCGTCGAGTGGCGCGAGGCCTCCGGGGCGCGCACCGCCCTGCTCGCCGCCGCCCCGGTGACCGCCGCCCCCGCCCGCGAGGGGGGTCCGGGCCCGGCCGCGCCCGGGACCGGCCCGCTGCTGCTCCTCGGGGCCTGGGGGCAGGAGGACGCGGCGCCCGCCGAGTTCTGGATCACCAACATGGCGGACCGGACACCGGCCCGGCTGTTCCTGCTCACCCGGCTGGCCGAACGGGTGGCCCGCGAGTGCTCCGCCGTCTGCGAACGGGTGGGCATCCGCGATTTCGAGGGCCGCTCCTTCCGGGGCTGGCACCACCACGCCACCCTCGCCAGCGTGGCCCACGCGGCCACCCTCCTCGGCGGGACCCGCGGGGGCGCCGGCCGCCCCGCACCGGCCGCACCGTCCGCCCCGCAGGACCGCTCCCAGGGGCGGTTTTCGGCCGTCCGGACCGAAAGACCCGTAGGAACAGACCAACGGGCCCGGTATGTCCTGGACGATTGTCCCGGGAGTCGCAATGGTCCGGACATGGGAGAATGAAGTACGTGCGTTTTCCTCGGCTGCCGCCCTGTCCGAGGTACCTCCGATCGACTGGGATGTCTGCACGTGCGTTTCCTCAATGACCTCAAGCCGCCGTACGACCTGACGTACGACGACGTTTTCATGGTGCCGAGCCGCTCCGCGGTCGGCTCCCGCCAGGGCGTCGATCTCTCCTCGCCCGACGGCACCGGTACGACCATCCCGCTCGTGGTCGCCAACATGACCGCGATCGCCGGCCGCCGCATGGCCGAGACGGTCGCCCGCCGCGGCGGCATCGTGGTCATCCCGCAGGACATCCCGATCGAGGTCGTCACCGACGTCATCTCCTGGGTGAAGACCCGCCACCTCGTGCTCGACACCCCGATCACGCTGGCGCCCACCCAGACCGTCGCCGACGCCCTGTCGCTGCTGCCCAAGCGGGCCCACGGCGCCGGCGTGGTCGTCGACGAGCAGCAGCGCCCGATCGGCGTCGTCACCGAGCACGACCTGTCCGGCGTGGACCGCTTCACCCAGCTCTCCGAGGTCATGTCGAAGGAGCTGCTGCTCATCGACGCCGGCATCGACCCCCGCGAGGCCTTCAACAAGCTCGACGCCGGCCACCGCAAGCTGGCCCCGGCCGTGGACCAGGACGGCCGCCTCGTCGGCATCCTGACCCGCAAGGGCGCCCTGCGCGCGACCCTCTACACCCCGGCCGTGGACGCGAACGGCAAGCTGCGCATCGCCGCCGCCGTCGGCATCAACGGCGACGTGGCGGGCAAGGCCAAGCAGCTGCTCGACGCCGGCGCCGACACGCTGGTGATCGACACCGCGCACGGCCACCAGGAGAAGATGATCGAGGCGATCAAGCTGGTCCGCGCGCTGGACCCGCAGGTCCCGATCGTGGCCGGCAACATCGTCGCCGCCGAGGGCGTCAAGGACCTCATCGAGGCCGGCGCGGACATCATCAAGGTCGGTGTGGGCCCCGGCGCCATGTGCACCACCCGCATGATGACCGGCGTGGGCCGCCCGCAGTTCTCCGCGGTCCTGGAGTGCGCCGCCGAGGCGAAGAAGTACGGCAAGCACGTCTGGGCCGACGGCGGTGTCCGCCACCCGCGCGACGTGGCGATGGCCTTGGCCGCCGGCGCCTCGAACGTCATGATCGGCTCCTGGTTCGCCGGCACGTACGAGTCCCCGGGCGACCTCCAGCAGGCCGCCGACGGCCGCCTGTACAAGGAGTCCTTCGGCATGGCCTCCGCCCGCGCCGTGCGCAACCGCACCTCGGACGAGTCCGCGTACGACCGGGCCCGCAAGGCGCTCTTCGAGGAGGGCATCTCCACCTCGCGGATGTTCCTGGACCCGCAGCGCCCCGGCGTCGAGGACCTGATCGACTCGATCATCGCCGGTGTCCGCTCCTCCTGCACCTACGCCGGTGCCGGCTCCCTCGCGGAGTTCGAGGAGAAGGCCGTCGTCGGCATCCAGTCCGCGGCCGGCTACGCCGAGGGCAAGCCGCTGCACGCCAGCTGGAGCTAGTACCGAAGCGCTGCCGCGAGCAGTACGCCCGCGGCCCGCGCAGCAGGCCCGTGGCCCCCGTCCGCACCGGACGGGGGCCACGGGCCTTTTCGCGTACGCGGCTCCTGCGTGCCCGGCCGCTATCCGGCGAAGCCCTCCTCGCGCAGGGACTCCGCCACCGCCGCGCCGAGCACCGCGTGCCCCTCGTCGTTCGGGTGCAGTCCGTCCGCCAGGTGCTCCGGGCGCAGCAGCGGCAGGCCCGGCAGCAGGGCGAGCCGCCGGTCGCCGGCGAGTATCCGCTCCCGCACCGCCCGCTCCATCGCGGCGCGCAGCTCCGCGAGGGTGGCGCCGAGCCGGTTGGGGGTGTGCTCGGCCTCGGGGCGCAGGACGGGGGAGACCAGCTGGAGGGGGACCTCCGGGTGGCCCTGGCGGACCAGTTCGAGGAAGGTCCGGGTGGTCTCGTAGAGGAGGGGCACCGAGTACGGGATGCGCGACCAGCAGTTCGTGCCGAACGCGAGCGTGATCAGGTCGGCGGGCAGGGTGGCCAGCTGTTCCGCGGTGGGCAGCTCGCCGCGGGCGGCGCCCGCGTAGCCCAGGTTGACCGTGTCCACCCCGAGGGCCCGGCCGGCGACGGCGGGCCAGCCGTGGGCCGGGCGGGTGGACCACCAGCCCTCCGTGATCGAGTCCCCGTGCACCACCCATCGGGGGGCGGGCTCCGGCGGTAGCACCGCCCCGCCGATCCCGCGGATGCCGAGCACCAGGGGGGACTGGGCCTCGGGCGGGTAGAGGGTGTACGGGCCGAGGCCGGGCGGCAGGGCGAGCCGTATGACGGACTCCTCGGCGGGCTCGGTGAACAGCTCGGTCAGCAGTCCGTACCGGTTCCACAGCGAGAACACGTGCGCGAGGTCCCGCAGGGCGTCGGTGGGGCCGGGGACGGTGGCCCGGTAGCGGATCTCCACGGCCTCCGTGCCCGGCCCGGCGCGGAACTCCAGCCGCACCCCGATCGGCAGGGTGGCCCGCTCCCCGGTGTCCCAGGGCAGCCGCATGGAGTCCGCCGGATCGGCGCGCACCACCCGGCCGCCCTCCAGCCAGGCCACCCCGCGCAGGTACGGGACCGGGTCCAGCCACGCGTCCTGCCCCTGCCCGGCCCCCCGGGTCTCCTGCCCGCCCACCGGTCTGCTCACCGGTCTCCTCCGATCCTCGGATTCGGGAAACTCACGCCCATCACTCACCCCCCATCACTGCCCAGACAGCCGCCCCGGGACGCCGGGGAACATGGCTGAGCAGACGCAACGGAGCCGGATTTCTGACGGGTTGTCAAGAGCGGCGCATGGTCCAGACCACGCATTGATCGAACGGTCACGCGCAACAAAGGTCCATTCCGGACGGATGCGCGCAATGATCGTGCACGAACGTGCAAGGATGGTGCATTACGGGCGGGAACCCCCAGCTCGTAGGCTCACTCGCTGTACGTGGAGTGGCGCGACCGCCCTGCCCGCGGTCCCCCCTGGCTCGACCCTGCCCCCGTTCGGGTCGGCCCCGCTCCGGACCGTCGCGGTCGACGCCAACCCCTCTCCCCGCAGTGACAAGGAGTCCCCCTGTGCTGGACCACGGCCAGGCGCCACCCGTTTCGCCCGCTTCCTCCCCTGCGGCGCGCGGCTCCCGCAACCCGCTGCTGCGCCGCAAGCCGGTCGAACAGCTGGTCGCCGAGGGCGGCCACGGCGAGGGCGGCTCGCTCAGGCGCTCGCTGACCATGTGGCAGCTGACGATGATCAGCATCGGCGCGACCCTGGGCACCGGCATCTTCGTGGTGCTCGGCACGGCCGCACCCAAGGCGGGCCCGGCCGTGATGATCTCGTTCGTCATCGCAGGCCTCACCGCACTCTTCTCGGCCCTGTCCTACGCCGAGCTGGCCGGCTCCGTCCCGGTCTCCGGGTCCTCGTACTCGTACGCCTACGCCACCATGGGCGAGTTCATCGCCTGGATCTGCGGCTGGTGCCTGGTCCTGGAGTACGGCGTGTCCGTGGCGGCGGTGGCCGTCGGCTGGGGCGGGTACCTCAACGAACTCCTCGACGGCACGATAGGCGTCACCATCCCCGAGAGCGTGTCCGCGCCGCTGGGCGAGGGCGGGTTCATCAACCTGCCGGCGCTGATCGTCGTGCTCCTCTCCATGGTCTTCCTGATGCGCGGCGCCAAGGAGAGCGCGCGCATCAACTCGGCCATGGTCGCCGTCAAGATCGTCACCCTGGCGCTCTTCATCGGCATCGGCTTCATGGGCATCAAGGCCGGCAACTACGCCCCGCTGGCCCCGCTCGGCATCACCGGCATCAGCGCCGGCGCCGCCTCCCTCTTCTTCTCGTACATCGGCTTCGACGCCGCCTCCACCGCAGGTGAGGAAGCGAAGAACCCGAAGAAGGACCTGCCCCGGGCGATCATGCTCTCGCTGCTGATCGTCACCGTCCTCTACGTCCTCGTCGCGTTCGTCGCGGTCGGCGCCATGCCGTGGCAGGACTTCGAGGGCACCGAGGCCGCGCTCGCCCAGATCATGACCGACGTCACCGGCCACAGCTTCTGGGGCGTCGTCCTCGCCGCGGGCGCCGTCGTCGCCATCGCCTCCGTGGTCTTCGCGGTGCTCTACGGCCAGACCCGCATCCTGTTCGCCATGTCGCGCGACGGACTGGTCCCGAAGACCTTCGCCAAGGTGGACGAGAAGTCCGGCGCGCCCCGCGCCAACGTGGTCATCGTCTCCCTCTTCTGCGGAGCGCTCGCGGCCTTCATCCCCCTGGGCAAGCTCGCGGACGCCACCAGCATCGGCACGCTGTTCGCCTTCGGCCTCGTCAACGTCGCCGTGGTGGTGCTGCGCAAGACCCGCCCGGACATGCCGCGCACCTTCAAGGTCGCGCTCTTCCCGATCACCCCGATCCTCGGTGTGGCGGCCTGCATCTACATGATGTTCAGCCTGGACACCATGACGTGGATCGTTTTCGGTGGCTGGATGGTCGTCGGCGTCGTGATCTACTTCCTGTACGGCATCCGCCGCTCGGAACTCGCCACAGCAGAGAAGTGATCCCCCCGCAGTGCGACTGAACGATCTCGACGAACGCATCGTCCACGCCCTCGCCGAGGACGCCCGCCGCTCCTACGCCGACATCGGTTCGGAGGTCGGCCTGTCCGCGCCCGCCGTCAAGCGGCGCGTGGACAGGCTGCGGGCCGAAGGGGCCATCACCGGCTTCACCGTCCGGGTGGACCCCGCCGCCATGGGCTGGGAGACCGAGGGCTTCATCGAGATCTACTGCCGCCACAACACCTCGCCGGACGACATCCGGCGGGGCCTGGAGCGGTACCCCGAGGTGGTGTCCGCGTCGACCGTCACCGGCGACGCGGACGCCCTCGTCCAGGTCTTCGCCTCCGACATGCGCCATTTCGAACGCGTACTGGAACGCATCGCCGGCGAGCCCTTCGTGGAGCGCACCAAGTCCGTCCTGGTGCTGTCCCCGCTGCTCAGGCGCTTCACCTCGGGTTCCCCGGGCTGAGCGGCTCCGCGCGGGGAGGGGGCCGTACCTGTCCTGTGGACGGGACCAGGCGCAACGAATCGACGTTCGGCGCGCAGAACGCGCAACGAATCGTTCGGCAGCGTGCAATGGTCGCGCCTTGTCCGGGCCGAAGGGCGCACCGTACGGTCTAAAGGTCCCCAGGAAACCCCTCACGCCCCAGAGGTCGCTCATGCCCCAGCTGCGCACCGCACTGCTCCAGAGCTCCGGACGGCTCGGCGACGTCGCCGAGAACCTGAAGGTCCTCGACCAGGCGGCCGAGCGTGCGGCGGGTGCCGGAGCGGGCCTGCTGATCAGCCCGGAGATGTTCCTCACCGGGTACGCGATCGGCGAGGACGTGCCGAAGCTGGCCGAGGCGAGCGACGGCATGTCGGCGCGGGCCATCGGGGAGATCGCCCGCCGCCACGGGATCGCCGTCCTGTACGGCTACCCGGAGCGCGACGGCGAGGCGGTGTACAACTCGGCGCAGCTGATCGGCGCCGACGGGACCGCGCTCGCGAACTACCGCAAGACCCACCTCTTCGGCTGCTTCGAGCAGGACAGCTTCGTGCCGGGCGACACCCCGGTGGTCCAGGCCGAGCTCGGCGGGCTCACGGTCGGGATCATGATCTGCTACGACGTCGAGTTCCCGGAGAACGTCCGCGCCCACGCGCTGGCCGGTACCGACCTGCTGGTGGTGCCCACCGCACAGATGCACCCCTTCCAGTTCGTGGCCGAGCACCTCGTGCCGGTCCGGGCCTTCGAGAGCCAGATGTACGTCGCCTACGTCAACCGGACCGGTCCGGAAGGCGAGTTCGAGTTCGTCGGCCTCAGCTGCCTGGCGAGCCCGGACGGCGTGACCCGCACCCGCGCCGGACGCGGTGAGGAAATGGTCTTCGGCGAGGTGGACCCCGAGCTCCTGGCCGCCTCCCGCGAGAACAACCCGTACCTGCGCGACCGCAGGCCCGGGCTGTACGACTCCCTCGTCTGACAGCCCCCTCCGCCCTCCCCCCTGCACCCCCCTGCCCGCAAGGAGTCGTACCCCATGACGTCCACGGTCCCCACCGCCGTCCCGCACACCGACGGCCAGCCGCCGATCACCATGTTCGGCCCGGACTTCCCGTACGCCTACGACGACTTCCTGGCACACCCCGCGGGCCTGGGCCAGATACCCGCCACCGAGCACGGCGCCGAGGTCGCGGTCATCGGCGGCGGCCTGTCCGGCATCATCTCGGCGTACGAGCTCATGAAGATGGGCCTCAAGCCGGTCGTCTACGAGGCGGACCAGATCGGCGGGCGGCTGCGGACCGTCGGCTTCGACGGACCGGAGACCGGCGGGCTGACCGCGGAGATGGGCGCCATGCGCTTCCCGCCGTCCTCGACCGCGCTCCAGCACTACATCGACCTGGTGGGCCTGAAGACCGAGCCCTTCCCGAACCCGCTGGCCGAGGCCACCCCCTCGACCGTGGTCGACCTCAAGGGCGAGACCCACTACGCGGAGACCATCGACGACCTCCCGCAGGTCTACCGCGACGTGTCCGCCGCCTGGAACGCCTGCCTGGAAGAGGGCGCGGACTTCTCCGACATGAACACCGCGATGCGCGAGCGGGACGTCCCGCGCATCCGCGAGATCTGGGCCAAGCTCGTCGAGAAGCTCGACGACGAGACCTTCTACGGCTTCCTCTGCAAGTCGCAGGCCTTCAAGTCCTTCCGGCACCGCGAGATCTTCGGCCAGGTCGGCTTCGGCACCGGCGGCTGGGACACCGACTTCCCGAACTCCATCCTGGAGATCCTCCGCGTCGTCTACACCGAGGCCGACGACCACCACCGCGGCATCGTCGGCGGCTCCCAGCAGCTGCCGCTGCGCCTGTGGGAGCGCGAGCCGGAGAAGATCGTCCACTGGGCTCAGGGCACCTCGCTGTCCTCGCTGCACGAGGGCGCGCCCCGTCCGGCCGTGACCCGCCTGCACCGCACCGCCGGCAACCGGATCACCGTGACCGACGCCTCCGGCGACATCCGCACCTACCGCGCGGCGATCTTCACCGCCCAGTCGTGGATGCTGCTGTCGAAGATCGAGTGCGACGACTCGCTGTTCCCGATCGACCACTGGACGGCGATCGAGCGCACCCACTACATGGAGTCCTCGAAGCTGTTCGTGCCGGTGGACCGGCCCTTCTGGCTGGACAAGGACGAGGAGACCGGCCGTGACGTCATGTCGATGACGCTCACCGACCGGATGACCCGCGGCACCTACCTGCTGGACAACGGCCCGGACAAGCCGGCCGTGATCTGCCTGTCGTACACCTGGTGCGACGACAGCCTGAAGTGGCTGCCGCTGTCCGCGAACGAGCGGATGGAGGTCATGCTGAAGTCCCTCGGCGAGATCTACCCCAAGGTGGACATCCGCCGCCACATCATCGGCAACCCGGTCACCGTCTCCTGGGAGGACGAGCCCTACTTCATGGGCGCGTTCAAGGCCAACCTGCCGGGCCACTACCGCTACCAGCGCCGCCTGTTCACGCACTTCATGCAGGACCGGCTGCCCGAGGACAAGCGCGGTATCTTCCTCGCCGGCGACGACATCTCCTGGACGGCCGGCTGGGCCGAGGGCGCCGTGCAGACCGCGCTGAACGCGGTCTGGGGCGTCATGCACCACTTCGGCGGCCAGACCGACGGCTCGAACCCGGGCCCCGGCGACCGCTACGACGAGATCGCCCCGGTGGAGCTCCCCGAGGACTGATCCGTCCCCCGACCCGGGCCGCCGCCGTGCACTCTGGAGCCTGCACGGCGGCGGCCCGCAGCCATGTCCCAGTCCCCGCGCTGCGCGGGGACCAGCAGGCAGCGGCCGACCAGGCCCACCCCGGAGTCCAGGGATTCGGCGAACTCCTCGGCGAGTTCGGGGGAGCCGCGCAGCGCCCACAGCAGCCGGGCCGCGGCCCAGGCCCCGGCGCGGGCCCGCTGGAGGCTCCACGAGCCCAGCAGGTGCGTGAGCGGATCGGCGATCTCCAGGAGGTCGGGGCCCGGCATCAGCTCCTCGCGGATCCGCTCCTCCAGGGTGATCAGCGTCTCGCCGACCTGGTCGAAGTCCCGCTCCAGCGCGGGCGGTTCCAGGTGCAGGGCGTGGCAGGTGGCGACCACGGCGAGGGCCAGGTCGTGGCCGATGTGGGCGTTGATGCCCGCCAGTGCGTGCTGGAGCGGGCGGATGCCGGGGTGGCGCCGGTACTGGAACAGCGGCCGCCAGCAAGCCGGGGTGGGTCGCCCCTCGGCGGCGGCCTCCACCGCGGCCAGATAGCGCTCGGCGAACCGGGAGGCCAGGGTCGCGGCCGTCCGGCGCACCGGGAACTCCCCGGCCCTCATCCGCCGGTGCAGCTCCTCGGTGACCGCCAGGTACACGCGGTTGAAGACCGCCACGCCGTCGTGCGCAGGCAGCAGTTCGTCCAGGGCGCGCATCCGCGTGAGTACGGCTTCCATGCACGCAGGTTCGCAGGCGGCGGGCCGGGTGCGGTGGACTTGGACCGCCGCTTCGCCGGTTCGGGCGAATGCGCGGGGGAGCGGAACGCGGCGGGGGGGGGGGGGGGGGAAACCGCCCCCCCCCCCCCCCCCCCCCCCCCCCCCCCCCAGACACCCCCCCCCCCCCCCCCCCCCTTCCCCCCCCCCCCCCCCCCCTCT
>NZ_JBVIDV010000026.1:0-70866 GCF_055572195.1 Streptomyces sp. NPDC030809 | reverse complement strand
GCCGGGCGCCAACTCGCCTGCGGTGCTGGCGGGGACGGGCTGAGGGCCGGGCCGGGGGGGGGGGGGGGGGGGGGGGGGGGGGGGGGGCTCCCCCCCCCCCCCCCCCCCCCCGGCGCTCCCGCCGCGGCCGTCAGGCGCGCTCGCCGCGGCCCGCCTCCGGTTCCTGCGCCTCCGCCTGCTCGTCGTAGGCCGAGGTGCCCGAGTCGAGGAGGGGCTCCTGCTCCTTGAGGTGCGCGGGGGCGAAGAACCGCAGGGCGTGGTAGCCGGTGATGACCACGAGGGTGCCCAGGGCGATGCCGCCGAGCTCGAAGTTCTCGCTGATGTGCAGCTTCACCCCGCCCACGCCGATGATGATGCCCGCCGCGGCCGGCACCAGGTTCAGCGGGTTGCGCAGGTCCACCCGCCCGTTGATCCAGATCTGGGCGCCGAGCAGGCCGATCATCCCGTACAGGATCACGGTGATGCCGCCGAGCACCCCGCCGGGGATCGCGGCGACGACGGCGCCGAACTTCGGGCAGAGGCCGAAGAGCAGGGCGAAGCCCGCGGCGGCCCAGTAGGCGGCCGTGGAGTAGACGCGGGTCGCGGCCATGACGCCGATGTTCTCGGAATACGTGGTGTTGGGCGGGCCGCCCAGCGCGGTGGACAGCATCGAGGCGGCGCCGTCGGCGGCGATCGCGGTGCCCAGCTTGTCGTCGAGCGGGTCGCCCGTCATCTCGCCGACCGCCTTCACGTGCCCGGCGTTCTCCGCGATCAGCGCGATCACCACGGGCAGGGCGACCAGGACGGCCGACCACTCGAAGGCGGGCGCGTGGAAGGAGGGCAGGCCGATCCAGTCGGCCTTGCCGACTCCGGACAGGTCCAGCCGCCAGTGGTCCACCGCCTCGGGTCCGCCCACCGCGGAGTGGATCTTCCCGAAGAGCCGGTCGAAGAGCCAGGAGATCCCGTACCCGAAGAGCAGGCCCAGGAAGATCGCGATACGGGACCAGAAGCCGCGCAGGCAGACCACCGCGAGCCCGGTGAACAGCATGACCAGCAGGGCGGTCCACTGGTCCTGCGGCCAGTAGGTGGAGGCCGTCACCGGGGCCAGGTTGAAGCCGATGAGCATGACCACGGCCCCGGTGACCACCGGCGGCATCGCGGCGTGGATGATCCGCGCGCCGAAGCGCTGTACGGCGAGGCCGGCCAGCAGCAGCGCGGCGCCGACGACGAACACCGCGCCCGTGACGGTCGCGCTGTCCCCGCCCGAGGCGCGGATCGCGGCGGCCACCCCGACGAAGGACAGCGAGCAGCCGAGGTAGGAGGGGATCCGGCCGCGGGTGGCGAGCAGGAAGATGGCGGTCGCGACGCCCGACATCATGATCGCCAGGTTCGGGTCCAGGCCCATGAGGACCGGGGCCACGAAGCTGGCGCCGAACATGGCCACGACGTGCTGGGCGCCGAGTCCGGCGGTCCGCGGCCAGGACAGCCGCTCGTCCGGCCGCACCACCGCCCCGGGGGCGGGGGTCCGCCCGTCACCGTGCAGGGTCCAGCCCACGCCGAGGCGCATGTTCCACTCCGTTTCGCCGGTCGTGTGAAGATCACAGCGGCCGCAGCGCGGCCAGCCGTATCCTACGGCCGCATTCCGGTCGGTTCGCCCTGGTCGGACGGGGTGTCGGGGGCGGCGGCCGGGGTGCTCCCGGCGGCGTGGCCGGCCCGGCCCTTCGGGCGCAGCACCGTCGCCCCGAAGGCCAGGGCGCAGGCCAGTGCGGTGACCAGGCCGAAGGAGACCACGAGGGAGGTGGCGTCCGCGACGGCGCCGATCGCCGAGGGGGCGATCAGCCCGGAGGTGTAGGTCACGGTGGCCACGCCCGCGATGGCCTGGGCCGGGGCGGGGCCGCTGCGCGCCGCGGCGGCGAAGGCGAGCGGCACGACCACGGCGATGCCGAGGCCGATCAGGCCGAAGCCGGCGAGGGCGGCGGCCGGGTGCACCGCCGTGACGACGAGCAGGCCGCCGGCCGTGGCGACCGCCCCGCCCGTGCGGACCGTGCGTACCGCGCCGAACCGGTCCACCACCCGGTCGCCCGCGAGCCGGGCCGCCGCCATGGTGAGGGCGAAGGCGGTGGTCGAGGCGGCCGCGAGACCGGCGTCGGTGTCGAGGACCTCCTTGAGGTAGACCCCGGACCAGTCGAGGCTGGCGCCTTCGGCGAAGACCGCGCAGAAGCCGACCGCCCCGATGAGCACGGCGGACCGCGGGGGCAGGGTGAAGTGCGGCGGGGGCTCCTCGCCGGGTGCGCTGCGCAGGTCCAGCACCCCGCGGCAGGCGATCAGGCCCGCCGCGGTGAGCAGCAGGGCGACGGCCAGGTGGTGCAGCCGGGCGTCGGTCCCGGCGTGCGCGGCGAGGGTGCCGCCGGCCGAGCCGATCAGGGCGCCGACGCTCCACATGCCGTGCAGCGAGGACATGATCGAGCGGCCGAGCCGGTTCTCGGTCTCCACGCCGAGGGCGTTCATCGCCACGTCCGACATGCCGGCCGTGATCCCGTAGACCGCGAGGGCCAGGCAGAGCGCCGGCAGGCTGGTGGCCAGGCTCGGGAGGGTGAGGGAGAGGGTCCAGAGGGCCAGCAGGCCGGTCAGCGCGGTCCGGGCGCCGAACCGGTGGTTGACCCGGCCGGCCAGCGGCATCGCGAGGGCGGCTCCGACGGCCGGGCAGGCGAGGGCGAGCCCGAGGGAGCCCGCGTCGAGGGAGGCGTGGTCCTGGATCCACGGGATGCGGGTGGCGAAGCTTCCGGTGACGGAGCCGTGCACGCAGAACACGGCGGCGATGGCGATCCGGGCGCGGCGCAGCCGCCGCGGGGCGAGGTCGGTTTCCCCTGTCATGGACATAAACTATCAGGGAGCCTGCCTGATAATTAACCCCCCGGCCCGACCCGGCGGGCCACCCGATAGGTTCTGGAGCGTGCGCGCGATGTCACCTGCCTCCCCGAGTACGGCCCGGGCGATCAACGACCGGCTGGCGCTGCGCCTCCTCCAGGAGGAGGGGCCGCTGACGGCGACCCAGCTCAAGGCCCTGACCGGGCTGTCCCGGCCGTCCGTCGCCGACCTGGTGGAACGGCTCACGGCGGCCGGGCTCGTCGAGGTGGTCGGGGAGTCCGGCGAACAGCGGCGCGGACCCAACGCCCGGCTGTACGGGATCGTCGCCCGCCGGGCCCACCTGGCCGCGCTCGACGTGCGCACCGACCGCGCGACCGCCGTCGTCACCGACCTGCTCGGGAGCCCGCTCGCCGAGGCCGAACTGCCCACCGGCACCGCCGAGGAGGCGGTCGCCGCCCTGGAGCGCACCGCGCGCGAGGCGGGAGCGCAGGAGCTGCACACGGTGGTGATGGGCGCCCCCGGCCTGGTCTCCCCGGGCACCGGGGAGCTCCGCGACACCGCCGGACTGCCCGGCTGGCACCGCGAGCTCTTCGCCCTGCTCCAGAAGCGGCTGCCCGCGGTGGTCCGGGTGGAGAACGAGACCAACCTGGCGGCCGTGGCCGAACAGCGGCTCGGCGCGGCCCGGGACGCGGAGTCCTTCGTGCTGCTGTGGCTGGGGGCGGGCGTGGGCGCCGCGGTGGTGCTCGACGGGCGGCTGCGCCGGGGGGCCTCCGGCGGGGCGGGCGAAATCGGCTTCCTGCCGGTGCCCGGCACCGGCGGGCTGCCCTCGGCCACCGGGTGCGAGGGCGGGTTCCACGCGCTGGTGGGGCGTGCGGCGGTGGCCGCGCTGGCGCGCGCGCACGGTTTCGCGGGGGCTCCGGAGGAGGCGGTGGCGGGGGCGGCCGGGGAGGCCTTCCTCGACGCCTTCGCCGAGCGGCTCGCCATCGGTGCGGCGGCGGTCGCGGCCGTGCTCGACCCGGGCTGCGTGGTGCTCGGCGGGGAGCTGGGCCTGGCCGGCGGGCCGGCCCTCGCGGACCGGGTCGCTGAACGGCTGCTGACGCTGACCCCGGTGCCGACGGGGGTGCGGGCCACGTCGCTGGGTGGGCCGGCGGTGCTCGCCGGGGCGCGGTTGCTGGCCCGGGACGCGGCGCAGGACGCGCTGTTCGGGACGGCGTAGCGTCCCGCCGGGCGCTGCCCGGACCCGCACCTCGGACGCCGGCGGGGCCGGATCGCGCCCTGCCGGACGGCGGCCTCCCCGCCGGGCTCCGGTGCCGGACGTGCGGGGACCCGGTGGCCGCCGGGCCACCGGGTCCTCACGTCATCGGCTGCTGCCGCCTATCGGTTCAGCAGGCGCCGAGATCCTCCCAGACACCCCACTGGCCGGTGGTGCCGGGCTCCTCGTTCTGGGTCCACCACTTGGCCTTCCAGTTGCGGCCCTTGTGGGAGACGACCGTGCCGCCGGTGTAGACGGCGCCCGCGGCGTACGGCGGGTTGGTGCAGGTGCCCCCGCCGCCCGTGGTGCTGCCGGTGGTGCCGCCGGTCGTCCCGCCCGTGGTGCCGCCGGTCGTACCGCCGGTCGTCCCGCCCGTCGTCCCGCCGGTGGTGCCGCCGGTCGTCCCGCCGGTGGTTCCGCCCGTCGTGCTGCCCGAGCCCAGGTCGACCAGGGTGGTGCCGCGGGCCATGTCGCCGGCCAGGGCGTACGTCGTGCCGGAGACGTTCACGGTCCAGTTGGAGGGCGTGGACACCGGCAGGTAGTAGTTGAAGGACAGGTCGACCGAGGCGCCGGCGGCCAGCGACTGCCAGGCCGGGAGCTTCAGCGAGACCCGGTGGAAGTCCCCCTTCAGGCCGCCGACGTTGCTGCCGGTGTGGCCGCTGCTGATCACCTTCGTGCCGAAGCCGGACTGGTCGGAGGCGTTGTTCGGCGCCGAGGTCGCGTAGTCGAACTGGAACTCCGTGCCGCCGGGCAGGGTGGCCTTGGTGTTGTTGGTGATCTTGATCTTCGGGGTGATCGGGTAGTTCGAGTCGCCGAGCTTGAAGTCGGTGAACTCGACCTTGACGTCCACGGCCTGGGTGGGCAGCGTGCCGCCCGCCTTCTTCGCCCCGTACGGGGTGGCCGCCTTGAACTTGTCGTACATCAGCGTGGTGAGCGTGTTGCCCGCCTCGTACTGGCCCTTGGCCGCGTTCCAGGCGTAGTCGCCCGCCAGCTCCCAGACCATCGTGCCGCCGATGCCGCGGTCCACCACGTAGTCCGCCTTGGCCGCGACCGACTGCTCGTCCTCGGTGGACAGGAAGACCTTCTTCTGCGCGTTCCACAGCCACGGCGCGACCAGGGTCGAGTCGTACTTGCGGGCGTAGGTGCCGGTCAGCGTGGTGTTCGCCGGGAAGCCGTACTTGGTGACGTAGTCGCCGACCACGCCCCGCTCCAGGTTCTTGGCGTGCCACATCGGGTTCGAGCCCGCGGGGGACTCCACCCCGTTGGTGTCCTTGTCGTGCCACAGGTTGTCGATGCCGACCGCGCCGTCGCCGCACTTGGTCAGGCCCGCGCCGGCCGGGCAGGTGGTGGCCGCCGCCTTGCCCCACAGTCCGTCCGTGCCGCCCTGTACGTTCTTGAAGCCGCGCGTGTAGTACGGCAGGCCGATGTTGATGCGGCCGGAGGGCATGGACCCCCGGAAGTAGTGGTAAGCCCAGTCCGTGTTCAGGTAGCCGATGCCGCCGTACTGCTGGCTGCCGTACACCCCGGCCGCGGCGAGCTCGTTGTCCTTGCCGTCGTCGAAGAGCGAGGCGTTCGGACCGACGAACTCGTTCCAGGCGCCGTGCAGGTCGTACGACATGATGTTGACGTAGTCCAGGTACTGCTGGACCTGGAAGGTCTCCATGCCGCGGAGCAGGTAGCCGGAGGAGGGGGCGGCGACGGACAGCAGGTAGTGCTTCCCGTCGGCGGCGCCCGCCCGGTCGAGCTTCTCGCGCAGGGTCTTCATCAGCGCGGCGTAGCCCTTGACCAGCCCCGCACGGCGGGCGTTGGACAGGGACCAGTCGAGCGGATTGCCCGCGTCCTTCATCGTGGTCGGGTACTCGTAGTCGATGTCGACACCGTTGAACCCGTACGTGCGGATGAACGCCACGGAGGAGTCGGCGAAGGTGTCGATGCCCGCCTGGTTCACCGAGCCGTCGGCGTTCGTGGCCATGGAGTAGAAGCCGCCGGAGGCCACCCGGTCCCCGTTGTCGGCGAAGTAGCCGCCGGTCTCCGCCCAGCCGCCGACCGAGATCAGGGTCTTCACATCGGGGTACTGCTTCTTGAACTTGTTCAGCAGGTTGAAGTGGCCCTTGTAGGAGTACGCGGGGTCCATCTCCGCGCCCGCCACGCCCGGCCAGGTCATGCCGGTGGCCGCGTTGTTCGGGCCGTCGCCGCCGACCGAGATCTTGTTGTCTCCGCCCACGTGGGCGAAGGCGTAGTTGAGGTGGGTGACCTTGCTCCACGGGATGTTGTTCGCAAGGTAGGCGGGCGTGCCGTCCTTGCCGGTGCGCCAGCCCGTGAAGTAGCCGATGACGCGGCGCTTGTGGTCGGCGCCCATCTTCTCGCGGCCCTCGGAGTCGTACACCGAGCAGTAGGGGACGTCGACGCCCGCGGTCTTGTAGAGGCCGTCGGGACGACAGCTCTCGTTGTCGGCGGCGTGCGAGACGCCGGCGGAGAGCGAGCTGAAGAGCAGGCCGGCAACTGCGGCTCCGGCTGCCATCAGCGTGGCTCTCGTGCGCGTGGGGGACAGCACGATCGTGCCTCCTGGGGAAGGGAGGTTGGCAGGACACAACGAACTGAAAGGTGGCGCTATCGCCCCAGATGTGCGCACATCTGACGGGCCGTCTCCCGGGAAGGTGAAGCAGACATTAAGAGGACTAGACCACGTCGTCAATAGGTCTGGACCAACGCGGAAGGGCTCGGTCTCGACTTGCCTGAGTGCGCTCCGTTGTGAGCCAGGCCACACGCAGTCACCCGCATGGGTGTGGATCAGGCGTGGCACACTTGCTCCAGTACCAGTAGCAGCGCACTCCGGGGTCGGTGTAATTCCGAACCGGCGGTTATAGTCCGCGACCCGTCCGCAGCCAGCGGCCGGTTGACCAGGTGAAATTCCTGGACCGACGGTTAAAGTCCGGATGGGAGGCAGTGCGCGGCGGGCCAGTCACAGGTACGCCGCTGTAGGCCGTTTCGCCAGCGTTTTCGCAGGTGGGGCGGGTCTTCGGCCTCGGCGTCCCCGTGCGTGTTCCCGCTTCATCTGTCGTATCCCGACAGGCCCCGGAGTCCGTGCCCGAATGAGGCAGGAGGACCCGGTGGGCAACCACGCCGACGCAGACGCCATGCGACGCGCCATCGCGCTCGCCGCCCGCGGCCTCGGCTCCACGAGCCCCAACCCCGTCGTCGGCTGCGTCGTCACCGACGCGGCCGGAACCGTCGTGGGCGAAGGCTTCCACCGGCAGGCCGGCGGCCCCCACGCCGAGGTCCACGCCCTGCGCGCGGCCGGCGACCGGGCCCGCGGTGGCACCGCCTACGTCACCCTCGAACCCTGCAACCACACCGGCCGCACCGGCCCGTGCGCGCAGGCCCTGATCGACGCCGGCATCACCCGCGTGGTCTACGCCGTCTCCGACCCGAACCCGCAGGCCAGCGGCGGTGCCGCCACCCTGCGCGCGGCCGGGGTCGAGACCCTCGGCGGACTCCTGGAGGCCGAGGCGGCCGAGGGCAACGCCGCCTGGCTCACCGCGGTCCGCCTGGGCCGCCCGTACGTGCTGTGGAAGTACGCCGCCACCCTCGACGGGCGCATCGCCGCCGCCGATGCCACCAGCCGCTGGATCAGCTCCCCCGAGTCCCGCGCCGACGTGCACCGGCTGCGCGCCGAGTCCGACGCCGTCCTCGTCGGCTCCGGCACCCTGCGCGCCGACGACCCGCACCTCGCCGTCCGCGGCATCGAAGGCGCCACCCAGCCGCTGCGCGTCGTCCTCGACACGCACGCCACGGTCCGCCCCGGCGCCCGCGTCCTCGACGGGGCCGCGCCCACCCTGATCGCCGTGGCCGAGGACGCCGACACCCGGCACCTCGACGGCATCGAGGGCCTCGCCGTCGCCCGGCTCCCGCACGACGGGCGCGGGCTCTCCGTCCCCGCCCTGCTGCGCGAGCTGTACGCGCGCGGGGTGCGCTCCGTACTCCTCGAAGGCGGGCCGACCCTGGCCGGCGCCTTCGTCTCCGCAGGAGCCGTCGACAAGGTCGTCGGCTACCTCGCACCGGTCCTGCTCGGCGCGGGCCCCGCCGCCCTCGCCGACGCCGGGATCGCCACCCTCGCCGACGCCCTGCGCCTCGACATCACCGAGACCGTGCGCACCGGCCCCGATCTCCGCATCACCGCCGTCCCCACCACCGCCCCCAAGGAGCACTGAGTGTTCACCGGAATCGTCGAAGAACTGGGCGAGGTCACCGCCGTCGAGCAGCTCGCGGACGCCTCCCGCTTCCGCCTGCGCGGCCCCCTCGTCACCGAGGGTGCCAAGCACGGCGACTCGATCGCCGTCAACGGCGTCTGCCTGACCGTGGTGGAGACGGAGAACGGCGAGTTCACCGCCGACGTCATGGCGGAGACCCTCAAGCGCTCCAGCCTCGGCGCCCTGGGTGTCGGCTCCCGCGTCAACCTGGAGCGCCCGATGGCGCTCGGCGGGCGGCTGGGCGGCCACCTCGTACAGGGCCACGTGGACGGCACCGGGGCCATCGTCTCCCGCACCCCGTCCGAGCACTGGGAGATCGTCAAGGTCTCCCTCCCCGCGGCGCTCTCCCGCTACGTCGTGGAGAAGGGCTCGATCACCGTCGACGGCGTCAGCCTCACGGTCGTCGAGGCCGCGGCCGACCACTTCACCATCAGCCTCATCCCCACCACCCTCGCCCTGACCACGCTCGGCATCAAGCAGCCCGGCGACCCGGTCAACCTGGAGGTGGACGTACTCGCCAAGTACGTCGAGCGGCTGCTCGGCGCCGGCGTGAACCCGCTGCACACCCCGGAGGCCGCCGAATGAGCGCCGTTACCTGGCTGAACTCCGACGCCTTCACCGTCTTCGGGCAGCAGATCAAGTGGGCCGACATGATCGGCAACACGGCCGGCCTGATCGCCCTCGCCCTCGGCTGGCGCCGCTCCATCTGGACCTGGCCCATCCAGCTCCTCTCCGGCGCGATCCTCTTCACCGCCTTCGCGGCCGGCCACCTCTCCGGCAGCGCCGGCAAGCAGGTCGTGGTCGTCGTGGTGGCCGCGTGGGGCTGGCTCCAGTGGACCCGCGGCAGCCGGCAGGCCCAGGACGGCTCCCTCGCCGTCCGCTTCGCGAGCTGGCGCGAGCGCGCCGCCCTGCTGGGCGCCGCCGCCCTCGGCACCCTCGCCGTCGGCGGGCTCTTCACCGCCGTCCCGACCCTGTCCTGGGACCCGTGGCCCGATGCCTACGTGTTCGTCGGCACCGTCGTCGCCATGTACGCCCAGGCCAAGGGCATGGTCGAGTTCTGGTTCGCCTGGCTGCTGGTGGACGCCGTCGGCGTCCCGCTGGCCTTCGCCAACGGCTACGCCTTCTCCGGCCTCGTCTACGTGATCTACGGGGCGCTCGTCCTCTGGGGCGCCTACGACTGGTACCAGCGCTCCCGCACCACCCACCCCGCCACGGCCCTGGAAGGAGCGGCGGCATGACCTCCCTGAAGCCCACCCTCACGCCCGTCCCGGACGACTACGAGAGCTTCCGCCTCGACCCGGTGGAGCAGGCCGTCCGCGACATCGCGGCCGGCCGCCCGGTGGTCGTCGTCGACGACGAGGACCGCGAGAACGAAGGCGACCTCGTCATCGCCGCCGAGAAGGCGACCCCCGAGATCGTCGCCTTCATGATGAGCGAGTGCCGCGGCCTGATCTGCGCCCCCATGGAGGGCGACGAGCTGGAGCGCCTCGAACTCCCGCAGATGGTCGCCCACAACACCGAGTCGATGAAGACCGCCTTCACCGTCTCCGTGGACGCGACCGCGGCCCACGGCGTCACCACCGGCATCTCCGCCTGGGACCGCGCCACCACCCTGCGGCTGCTCGCGAGCGGCACCACCGACGCCGGCGACTTCGTCCGCCCCGGGCACATCTTCCCGCTGCGCGCCAAGCCCGGCGGCGTGCTGGTCCGCCCCGGCCACACCGAGGCCGCCGTGGACCTCGCCCGGCTGGCGGGCCTGCGCCCGGCCGGTGCGATCGTCGAGATCGCCGGCGAGGACGGGGTCATGCTCCGCCTGCCCGAGCTGATCCCCTTCGCCCGCAAGCACGGCCTGACGATCATCTCCATCGAGGACCTGATCGCCTACCGCCGCCGCGCCGAGCCCACCGTCCGCCGCGAGGCCGAGGTCAGCCTCCCGACCTCCTTCGGCGAGTTCACGGCGTACGGCTACCGCTCCACCACGGACGGGGTCGAGCACGTCGCCCTGGTCCACGGCGAGATCGGCACCGGCGAGGACGTCCTCGTGCGCATGCACTCGGAATGCCTCACCGGCGACATCTTCCACTCGCTGCGCTGCGACTGCGGCCCCCAGCTGCACGCCTCCATGGAGCGCATCAAGGCCGAGGGCCGCGGGGTCGTCGTCTACCTGCGCGGCCACGAGGGCCGGGGCATCGGCCTGCTGTCCAAGCTGCGCGCGTACGAGCTCCAGGAGCGCGGCCGCGACACCCTGGACGCCAACCTCGAACTGGGCCTGCCCGCCGACGCCCGCGACTACGGGGCCGGCGCGCAGATCCTCGCCGACCTCGGCGTCCGCAGCGTCCGCCTGATGACGAACAACCCGGAGAAGGCCGACGCGCTCGTCCGCCACGGGGTCGAGGTCGCCGACCGCGAGCCGATGCCCGTGGAGGCCGGGGAGCACAATCTCCGGTACCTGCGCACCAAGCGGGACCGCATGGGGCACGACCTGCCCTGGCTGGACTCCGCGGCCGTCTCGGCCTGCAACAGCCAGTAGGCCTGCACCGGCCGGCGGGCCTGCTCCACCGGCGGGCCGGGCCCGCGCGGACCGGCACCGCGGCACCACCTGCACCACCTGCACCACCCCGACAGAACACCCGACGAAGCACGACCAGGCAGTAGGAACGAGGAGAGCTGTGAGCGGCAAGGGCGCACCCGAACTGAGCGTACGCAACTGCGGAGACCTCCGGGTCGCCGTCATCGCGGCGCAGTGGCACGAGAAGGTGATGGACGGCCTCGTGGACGGGGCCCTGCGCGCCCTGCACGAGCTCGGCATCGACGAGCCCACCCTGCTCCGCGTCCCGGGCAGCTTCGAGCTCCCGGTCGTGGCGAAGGTCCTCGCCGAACGCGGGTACGACGCCGTCGTCGCCCTCGGCGTGGTCATCCGCGGCGGCACCCCGCACTTCGACTACGTCTGCCAGGGCGTCACCCAGGGCCTGGTGCAGGTGTCCATCGACACCGGAGTCCCGGTCGGCTTCGGCGTGCTGACCTGCGACAACGACGAGCAGGCGCTCGACCGCGCCGGTCTTGAGGGGTCGAACGAGGACAAGGGCCACGAAGCGGTCACCGCCGCCGTCGCCACCGCCATGACCCTCCGCACGGTCAGCGAGCCCTGGCGGTAGTCCAAGGAGTGAACCCTCGCGCCGAGGCGCGGGGGCGAACCCGTACCCTAAGGGCATCATGGCGAACACACCCGTTAAGACCTTCGAAGAGCTCTTCGCCGAGCTCCAGCTCAAGGCCGCCAACGGCGACCCCAGCACCTCCCGCACCGCCGAGCTGGTCGGCAAGGGCGTCCATGCCATCGGCAAGAAGGTCGTCGAGGAGGCCGCCGAGGTCTGGATGGCCGCCGAGTACGAGAGCAAGGACGCCGCCGCCGAGGAGATCTCGCAGCTGCTGTACCACGTCCAGGTGATGATGGTCGCGCGCGGGATCACCCTCGACGACGTCTACGCCCATCTCTGAGCAGACCTCACCCACCCGCTCCGCACAGCACTCTCTCCACGCGAACAAAGGAACCGACCTCATGCTGCGCATCGCCGTCCCCAACAAGGGTTCACTGTCCGGACCTGCGTCGGCGATGCTCCATGAGGCCGGCTACCGCCAGCGCAAGGAGTCCAAGGAGCTCGTCACGGTCGACCCGGAGAACGAGGTCGAGTTCTTCTACCTCCGCCCCAAGGACATCGCGATCTACGTGGCCTCGGGCAAGCTCGACATCGGCATCACCGGCCGCGACCTGCTCCTGGACTCCGGGGCCAACGCGGAGGAGATCCTCCCGCTGAACTTCGGCCGCTCCACCTTCCGCTACGCCACCCGCCCGGGCACCGCCAAGGGCCCCGAGGACTTCCACGGGATGACGATCGCGACCTCGTACGAGGGAATCGTCGCGAAGCACCTCGCCGACCAGGGCATCGACGCCTCCGTCGTGCACCTCGACGGCGCGGTCGAGACCGCCATCCAGCTCGGCGTCGCCGAGGTCATCGCCGACGTGGTCGAGACCGGCACCAGCCTGCGCAACGCCGGTCTGGAGGTCATCGGCGAGCCGATCCTCAAGTCCGAGGCCGTGGTCATCCGGCGCAACGGCGCCGACGCCGACCACCCGCAGGTCCAGCAGTTCCTGCGCCGCCTCCAGGGCGTCCTGGTCGCCCGCAGCTACGTGATGATGGACTACGACATCCGCGCCGAGCACCTGGAGCGCGCCGTGGCCCTCACCCCGGGCCTGGAGTCCCCGACCGTCTCCCCGCTGCACAACGAGGGCTGGGTCGCGGTCCGCGCCATGGTCCCGGCCAAGGAGGCCCAGCGGATCATGGACGACCTGTACGAGCTCGGGGCGCGCGCGATCCTCACCACCTCGATCCACGCCTGCCGCCTCTGATGGCCGCCGACCAGCCGGCCCCGCCGGCCCTGCCCGTCACCTTCCGGCCCACCCGCACCCGGGTGGTCCTGCTCACCGTCGGCACGGCGATGTTCGCGACGATCACCGCGATCGCGTTCATGCTGGAACGCCTCAGCACGGGGGAGCGGATCAGCTTCGTCTTCACCGCAGCCCTGCTCAGCTCCGTCCTGGTGCTGCTCAGCCGGCCCAAGGTGGTCGCGGACGAGGGCGGGGTGACGGTCGTCAACCTCACCACCAAGCGGCGCCTGGAGTGGGCCCAGATCCTGCGGGTCAACCTCCGCCCGGGCGACCCCTGGGTCTTCCTCGACCTCAACGACGGCACCAGCCTGCCCGCCCTCGGCATCCAGCCGGGCGTGGCCCGGCAGCAGGCCATCGGCGACGCCCGCGCCCTGCGCGCCCTCGCGGAAACCCGCGGCACCGGCACACCCGGCGCTTGAGTCCCCATTGCGGGGACGATCTCAATGACTACCCTGGTGGCGGGGCGCGTCGTCGCGCCCTGCCGCCGGCCCCGCACCCACGGGGCCCGTGGGCCCCTGCGACTTGAGGAGTGACTCCCTCCAGCAATGGACGGATCGTCCGGTAGTACCTGCGCCGCCACCTCCCCGGAGGCGGCGGCATGACCATCCCGCTCATCCTGCTCGGGGCGGCCTTCGCCCTGATCCTCGCCAACGGCTTCTTCGTGGCCGCCGAGTTCGGTCTCGTCACGGTGGAGAAGCCGGACGCCGAACGGGCCGCCGCCGAAGGCGACCGACGGGCCCGCACGGTCGTCGAGGCCCTGCGCGAGCTCTCCTTCCAGCTCTCCGGCACCCAGCTCGGGATCACGATCACCTCGCTCGTGGTCGGCATGCTCGCCGAGCCCGCCCTCGCGGGGCTGCTCGCCGGCCCGCTCACCGCGACCGGCCTGCCCGAGGGCGCCGTCTCCGGGGTCTCCGTCGTGATCGGCATGCTCCTCGCCTCCGCCGTCCAGATGGTCGTCGGCGAGCTCGTGCCGAAGAACTGGGCGGTCTCCCGGCCGCTCCAGGTCGCCCGTTTCGTGGCCGGCCCGCAGAACGCCTTCTCCCGCGCCTTCCGGCCGGTCATCTCCGGCCTCAACGCGGTGGCCAACCGCCTGGTCCGGGCCCTGGGCGTGGAGCCCGCCGAGGAGCTGGCCTCCGCCCGCACCCCGGGGGAGCTCGTCTCGCTGGTGCGCCACTCGGCGCAGGCCGGCGCCCTCGAACAGGACACCGCGGACCTGTTCGTCCGCACCCTCTCGCTGGGCGGGCTCACCGCGCAGCACGTCATGACGCCCCGGGTGCGGGTCAGCGCCCTCCAGTCCACCGCGACCGCCGCCGACGTGCTCAACCTGACCCGGGCCACCGGCCTGTCCCGGTTCCCGGTCTACCGCGAGCGCATCGACGAGATCGTCGGCGTGGTCCACCTGAAGGACGCCCTCGCCGTGGTCGAGGCCCAGCGGACCTCCACCGCAGTCGGCCGGATCGCCGTGCCCCCGCTGCTCGTGCCCGAGACCCTGCCCGTCCAGTTGCTGCTGGAGCGGCTGCGCAAGGAGCAGCCGATGGCCGTCGTGGTCGACGAGTACGGCGGCACCGCGGGCGTGGTCACCCTCGAGGACATCGTGGAGGAGCTCGTCGGCGAGGTCCGCGACGAGCACGACCGGGCCGAGGAGGAGACCCCCGAGCTGGCCACCGTGCCCGCCGAGGACGGCCGCCCCGCCTGGGACGCCGACGGCTCCTGCCGGGTGCACACCCTGCGCCGGATAGGCCTCGACGTGCCCGAAGGGCCGTACGAGACCGTCGCCGGGCTGGTCGCGGACCTCCTCGGCCGGATCCCCGCACCCGGGGACCGCGCCGAACTCCCCGGCTGGAAGCTGTCCGTCCGCCAGGTCGGCCGCTACCGCGCCGAGCGGGTGCGCCTGGTGCGCACGGCGCCGGCCCCGGCGGAGCCCGAACTCCAGGCGGTGGGCCGGTGAACGCGCTCCAACTGGTGCTCGCCGTCCTGCTGGTCCTCGCCAACGGATTCTTCGTCGGCGCGGAGTTCGCCCTCGTCTCGGTCCGGCGCAGCCAGATCGAACCGCTGGCCGCCACCTCCAAGCGGGCCCGCCAGACCCTGTACGGGCTGGAGAACCTGCCCCGGATGATGGCCGCCGCCCAGTTCGGCATCACCGTGTGCTCGCTGACCCTAGGCGCCGTCGCCGAGCCCACCGTCGCCCGCCTCCTGGAACCCGTGTTCCACGCGCTACGGGTGCCGGCAGGCCTGATCCACCCCCTCGGCTACGCCGTCGCCCTGGCCGCGGTGGTCTTCCTGCACCTGGTCATCGGCGAGATGGTGCCGAAGAACCTGGCCATGGCCGCCCCCGAGCGGACCGCCCTGTGGCTCAGCCCCGGACTGGTCGGCTTCGCCCGGCTGTGCGGCCCGGTCACCACGGCCCTCGGCGCCTGCGCCGGGCTGGTGCTGAGGCTCTTCGGGGTCGAGCCCAAGGACGAGGTCGAGGCCGTCTACACCAGCGCCCAGCTGGGCCGGCTGGTCGAGGACTCGCGCCAGGCCGGGCTCCTGGAGCCCGGGGAGCAGGAGCGCCTGGAGGACGCCCTCGAACTGGGCAGCCGCCCGGTCACCGACGTCCTGCTCGACCGGTCCCAGCTGGTCACGGTCGGCCCCTCGGCCACGCCCCGGCAGATCGAGGCGCTGACCGTGCGCACGGGCTACTCGCGCTTCCCGGTCCGCTCCGAGGGCGGGGCCTTCATGGGCTACGTCCACGTCAAGGACGTCCTGGACCTGGAGGACCGCGAGCGGGCGGTGCCCCAGCACGTGTGGCGCCGCATGACCACCCTCTGCGCCACCCTCCCGCTCGACGACGCCCTCAGCGTCATGCGCCGCGACGCCACCCACCTGGCGCAGGTCGCGGACCCGTCCGGCCGGGTGCTCGGACTGGTCGCGCTGGAGGACGTGCTCGAAATGCTGGTGGGCGAGGTCCGCGACCCGGCGCACCGGCGCCGGACCCCGGCCCCCGCGGGCATCCCGGCCCCGGCGGCGTTCGCGCAGTAGGGCCCGCCGTACGGCGGGAACCCGGGCCGCCGCCGCTCAGAGCGGCGGCGGCTCCTGCCGGCCGCGGTCCTGCGGGCCGCGGCCGGAGAGCACCTCGCCGTACGCCTGCATCAGGTCGGGCAGCCGGAGCGTGGCCAGGTCCTCGCGGCCGGGCACGCCCGGGTAGCCGGCCAGGCGCAGGTCCCGGTAGGCGCAGCTCTTCTCGTAGAGGGTGCGCAGGAAACGGCCGTTGCCGAGCTCGTCGATCCAGCCCTGGTCCACGACGTGGCCGCTGATGCTCCGCAGCTCGTCGAGGGCCTCGTCGTCCCAGCGGTCGCCGTTCGCGGCGGCCAGCACCCCGCCGATCGCGGTCAGTTCCAGCGGGCGGTAGCTGGGGAAGTCCACGCGGGTGGTGAAGCGGGAGGAGAGACCGGGGTTGGTCGCCAGCAGCCGGTCCATGCCCGCCGGATAGCCGGCCAGGATGACCACCAGCTGGTCCCGGTTGTCCTCGGCGCGCTTCAGCAGCACCTGGAGGGCCTCGTCCCCGTACGCGTCGCCCTTGCTGTAGCCGGAGTTGGACAGGCTGTACGCCTCGTCCACGAACAGCACCCCGCCGATCGCCGAGTCGATCAGCTCGTTGGCCTTCACAGCGGTCTGGCCGAGGAACTCCCCGACGAGGTCGGCGCGTTGGGCCTCCACCAGGTGGTCGCCGCCCAGCAGGCCGAGGGCGTAGAACACCCGGCCCAGGATCCGGGCCACGGTGGTCTTGCCGGTGCCCGAGGGCCCGGAGAAGACGAAGTGGCGCTTGGGCGGCTGCACCGGGAGCCCCTGCCCGGCCCGCAGCCGGGCCATGTGCAGCTGCGCCGACAGGGCTTTGACCTGCCGTTTCACCGGCTCCAGCCCGACCATGTGCTCCAGCTCCGCCAGCGCCTCGGCGAGCAGCGCCGGGTCCGCGGGCCCGGCGGGCAGCGCGGGCGGCCCGGGCTGGGCCGGCACCGGGGCCTTGCGGCGCACTGGCTCCGGGGCCGGGCCCGCGGCCGGCCCGCCCGCCGCGCCCCCCGGCGGCCCGTCCGGGCGGCCGGGGCTCGGGGGCGGACCGTAGCGGCCCTCGGGCTGCTCGGGGGCCGGTCCGAGCGGGTCCGGATCGGTGAAGCCCTCCGCGAAGCCCTCGGCGGCGTCCTGGCCGAGGCCCCCGGCCAGTGCCACGGCCGCGTAGTCCCCGCCCGGCCCCACCGGCTCGTAGTCCAGGCCGTCCGGCCCGTCGAGCCCGTCGGCCTCGGCGATCGCGGTGAGCCGGGCGGCGGTGTCCATGAAAGCCGGATCCACCCGGTGCACGGCCCGGTACAGCGGCAGGGCGGCCGCGCTGCGGCCGGTGCCCTCGTGGGCCCGGGCCAGCCAGTAGCGCAGTTCCTTGCGCTGCGGCTGCTCGCTGCGGCAGCGCATCAGGGCCGCCGAGAGCAGCGGCTCGGCCTGCCCGTACATCTCCAGCCGCACCCGGGCCATCCCGCCGAAGAGCCCCGACTCGATGCCCAGCAGCGGATCGTCCACCAGCGGTTCGGTGTGCCGGACCAGCTGGTCCCAGTCCTTGACCAGGTACGCGCGGCAGGCGTGCAGGAAGCGGACCTGCGGGTCGGCGTCCACCGGCGGCAGCCCCGCCAGGGCCTGGTCGAGTTCGGGCACGTGGCGGCCGTCCAGCCAGTGCGAGGCGTGCGCGAGCAGCAGGTCCCGGCGGCTCTCCAGCACCGGCTGCACCCACCAGCCCAGCCAGTACCAGGAGTTCAGGGTCCGCCGGTGGCGGGCGCGCTGCTCGCCGAAGCGGTCCCGGTGCGCGTACATGCGCAGCAGGGCGCTGGTGGTGTCCACCCGCAGCGCGTGCAGGCCCAGCCAGGCATCGGCCATCGAGGGGTCCAGCCGGACGGCGGCTCTGAACTCCTCCTCGGCCTGCGGGTAGGCGCCCATCGTGTAGGCGTCCACCCCGCGCAGCCAGGCGAGTTCGGCCGGGGCGTGGTGGCTGCCGCCCTGCGTGCCGAAATCCATCGCATCCCCCAACCTCCGCGTCATGGACGGGAGTTACGCAGGCCGCTCCGCCGGATCAGACTCGCATCGTACCTGCGGTTACGCCCCTGCCGCAGGGGGCGTCGGGCACTCGGGCAACCGGCCGGCGAGGCCGTTGCGGTGACGGAGGGTGAAGGTGCGGTGGAGGGTCGGCGGCCCGCAGGGGCCGGGCCGGGGCAGAACGAAGCCCCCGATCACGGGGGAACAATCGGGGGCTTCGCGTCCGTGCCGGCCAGCAAGGGCCGCACATTGAGAACGTAAGGCCGCTGCGGTGCTCCGGTCAAGCGCCTCGGGACCCGCCCCGGCGGCCCGGCTTGAGCGCCGCTCAAACCGGGGGCAGGCCGTCACCCTCGGTCACGGAACGGGGTGCCTCCGCCGTCGCACCCGCACCCGAAGACCACTCGTATCCCGTACCGCACTGCCGTACCAGGGTGTCGGCGAAGGGGCGCGAAGGATCATCCGCGAAGTGCGCGGCCTCGGCGCGCTCCCATCCGTCCCAGAAGGCGGTCAGCGCGCGCCCGTCACGCCGGCGCCCGCGCCCCCAGGACACCTCCCGCGGCGTCTCCATCCACAGCAGCCGCGCCAGGTGGGGGCGCAGCGCCCGCCGCCCGGTGCCCACGCCCTCGATCAGGAGCAGCGGGACCGGCTCCTGCACCCGCGGCGGCCCGAACCGCCGCGCGGTCCAGTCGTACGGCTCCCAGTGCGCGGCCCGCCCCGCCGCCAGCGGGGTCAGCACCTGCTCCCGGAACCGGCCGGTCCAGCCGAAGGGCTCCGCATGCGAGGCCACGTCGTCGAGGTGGAGCACCGGAGCCCCGCCCAGCGCCTGCGCGAGCAGCCCGGCGAAGGTGCTCTTGCCCGAGCCCGCGTGCCCGTCCACCGCCACGAGCCGCACCGGCCCGCAGGAGGGCGGCAGGGCGCGCAGTTCGCGGGCGAGGGTCTCCAGAGGTGTCACCCGGCCAGCGTACTGAGCCGGGACACGGCCCGCGGGCCTGGCAGCGGGCGGCCGCGGGCTGCGAAGGTGGCGGCAAAGCCGTCCGGATCCGACTGGGGGTTCCCCGCCGATGACCGCTTCCACGCCGCGCCGGGCCGTTCTGGCCGCCGCCCTCGCCGTCGCCACCGCCGCCGCCGCACCGGCCCCGGGGGCGGCCGCCGCCGGAGCGCGGGCCGGGGGCCCGGGCCGCACCGTCGACAACCGCTTCTGGTTCTCGTACGGCCACTGGCGCGCCGGGACCCACGAGGGGACCGCGGCCGTCGGGGGGACGCGGCCCTCGCTGCGGATCGCGGCGGCCGCCGGCCGCACCGACTACACCGACCCGCACACCGGCCGGACCGCGGCCTGGGAGTACGCCCGCTGGGTCTCCCCGGAGCACCGCACGGCGGTGCCCGCGACCGAGGTGGTCGCCTCCTGGAACGCGCACACCCCGGCGGGCACCTGGCTCCAGGTGGAGCTGCGCGGCACCTACGGCGACGGCACCCGCAGCCCCTGGTACGTCATGGCCCGCTGGGCCGCCGGGGACGCCGACATCCGGCGCACCTCGGTGGACGGGCAGGGGGACGGGAAGAGCAGCGTCGGCACCGACACCCTGTCCGTGGACGCACCCGCGGGCGGGCTGCGGTTCACCGCCTGGCAGCTGCGGCTGACGCTCCACCGGGCCCCGGGCGGCGGCGGGAGCCCGGTGGTCTTCCTGGCCGGTGCGATGGCCTCGGCCGTGCCGGACCGGTTCACGGTGCCCGCCTCGGCGCCGGGGGCCGGCCGGGAACTGGCGGTGCCCCGCTACTCCCAGGAGGTCCACAGGGGCCGGTACCCGCAGTACGACAACGGCGGGGAGGCCTGGTGCAGCCCCAGCTCCTCGCAGATGGCCATCGAGTACTGGGGGCGCCGGCCCCGCCCGGCGGACCTCGCCTGGGTGGACCGCAGCTACCCCGACCCGCAGGTCTGCCACGCGGCCCGGAGCACGTACGACCACCAGTACCAGGGCTGCGGGAACTGGCCCTTCAACGCCGCCTACGCCGCCACCTACCCGGACCTGGCCGCGGTGGTGACCCGGCTCGGCTCGCTCACGGACGCGGAACGCCTGGTCAGGGCCGGGATCCCGGTGATCACCTCGCAGTCCTTCCGGGCCGAGGAGCTCACCGGCGCGGGCTACGGCACCGCCGGGCACCTGATGACCGTCGTCGGCTTCACCGCCGCGGGGGACGTGGTCGCCAACGACCCGCACGCGCCGACCAACGCGGCCGTACGGCGGGTCTACCGGCGCCGCGAGTTCGAGAACGTCTGGCTGCGCACCAAGCGCCACAACGCCGCGGGCAAGGTGGTGGGCGGCTCCGGCGGGATCTGCTACGTCTACGTGCCCGCCCTCCCCTCGGCCTCCCAGATCGCGGCGCTGGCGGCCGTCGGGCTGCTCTGAACGGCTCCCGTGCCGGGGCCGCGCAGGCCCCGGCAAGCCCGTGGGATCCGGTCGGCGGAGGCCGTTGACCAAGGGGTGGGGACAAGAGTTACATAGGGGATAAAGGGCAGATAAGTGCTTCACAGGAGGCGGCCCGACATGTCCCTACACCCGACCATCGAGCACCACCCCGACCTCGCCGAGATGCGTTCCCGGTTCGAGCGGGCGACCGCGACCCCGGCAGCGCAGGCCGTCGAGACCCTGGCCGTCGTCACCGGCCTCTACCTCGCGGCCTCGCCGTGGATCGCGGGGTTCAGCGCCCTCGCGCCGCTGGCCATATGCAACCTGATCACCGGCGCCGCGTACTGCCTGTTCATGGGCGGCCTGGGCTCCGCCTACGAGCGCACCCACTCCATTGCATGGGCCGGCATGGCCATCGGCGCGTGGACGATCGTGTCCCCGTGGGTCGTCACCGGTGAGATGGACACCACCCGCAGTGTGGTGAGCAACGTCATCACCGGCGCCGTCGCGCTGCTGCTCGGCCTGGCGATGTCCCTGGCCGACCGCAGGAGGACCTGAACCCGCAAGCCGCCCGTGCGCGGGCGGAACCGCCGGGCCCCGGCCGTCGTGCCGGGGCCCGGCGCCGCGCGGCCCGCGCTGTGAAGAGCGTCACCGCGGGCCCGGCGGCCTACCGCGGCGGGGCGGTTCCCTGGCACATTGGACGGCACACCGGGGGGACGTCCACTGCCAGACGAACCGATGCGAGACGCCATGACCGCGACCAGTGCAGCCCTCTCCCGGCTCCGCAAGCCCGCTCCCGCCCCCGAGGGCTCCGAGCCCGGCTCCGCCGCCCGTACCGGCGGCCCCGAGGGCGGGGCCGCGTGGCTGGAGCACGTGCTCGGCTGGACCCTCGTCGTCGTCCTCGCGATGTTCGTCACCCAGACCGGCCTGATGTGACGGGACCCGCCGGCCCGCGGGCCGGCGGCTGCCATACTGCGGGGCATCCTTTGGCGGTGCGAGGCTGGGGCGGCATTGAACAGCAGTGGGCAACACGACACGTCGGGACGGTCCCAGGTCCGGCGGGCCGAACTCATAGCCACCGGGCGCAGGCTGTTCGCCGACACCGCCTACGACGCCCTCTCCGTGGACGACATCGCCCGGCAGGCCGGGGTCGCCAAGGGGCTCATCTACTACTACTTCAAGAGCAAGCGCGGGTACTACCTCGCCATCGTCGAGGACTCGGTGGCCGAACTGCTCGCGAAGGCGGGCTCCGGGACCGGGCTGCCCGCCGCCCAGCGGCTGCGCCGCACCGTCGACGGCTACCTGCACTACGCCCAGCACCACCAGGCCGCCTACCGCACGATCGTCACCGGCGGGATCGGCTCCGACGCCGAGGTGCTGGCCATCCGCGACGCGGTCCGCGAGGAGCTCGCCGCCACCATCGCCGAGGGCGCGTACGGCCGCCGGACCGTGCCCCCGCTGGCCCGGCTCGCCCTCGTGGGCTGGCTGGGCGCGGTGGAGGACATCACGCTCCAGTGGATCGGACTGCCCGCCGCGGCCGGTCCGTCCGGGGACGTGCCCGAGGGGCGGTCCGAAGAGGTGCCGGACCGCGCACAGCTCGGCGCGATGCTGGTGCGGATGCTGCGCGCGACCCTCACGGTGATCGGGGAATTCGTTCCGGAATGCCCGGCTCCGCTGCCGGCCGCGGCCGTCTGACACCCCCCTGACCGGCAGGTTCCCGATATCGAACCCGTGACGGGACCGCCGAGATCGGGCATACTCGGCCCCGCCGCAGCCGCACCGTCGCCTCTTCCGTGATCCGGGAGGGCAGCATTCGGTTGCGAGATCATCTACTTCGGAGGCGCGTGCTCACCCGGCGCGCGTCACCGGACCGTCCCAACGAGGGAGGAGAGCGCCGCCATGACCGACCGCGCCCTGCAGCCGGTGGAACGAGAGCTGCCCACCGAGGAGTCCCGTGACCTCCTCGCGCTGGTACGCGACATCGCCGAGCGGGAGATCCGGCCGCACGCCGCGGAGCAGGAGGAGGCCGGCCACTTCCCCCGCGAGCTCTTCGCCCTGCTGTCGGAGTCCGGCCTGCTGGGCCTGCCGTACGGGTCCGAGCACGGCGGCGGCGACCAGCCGTACGAGGTGTACCTCCAGGTCCTGGAGGAGCTGGCCGCGGCGCGGCTGACCGTCGGCCTCGGCGTCAGCGTGCACTCCCTCGCCTGCCACGGACTCGCCGGCTTCGGCACCAAGGAGCAGCAGGACGAGTTCCTGCCGGCCATGCTCGGCGGCGGCCTGCTGGGCGCGTACTGCCTCTCCGAGCCCTCCTCGGGCTCTGACGCGGCCTCCCTGACCACCAAGGCCGTCCGGGACGGCGAGGACTGGGTGCTCACCGGCACCAAGGCCTGGATCACCCACGGCGGGGTGGCCGACTTCTACACCGTCCTGGCGCGCAGCGGAGCCGAGGGGCCGCGCGGGATCACCGCCTTCCTGGTGCCCGGGGACGCCCCCGGTCTGAGCGCGGCCCTGCCCGAGAAGAAGATGGGCATGAAGGGCTCGCCCACCGCCCAGATCCACCTCGACGGGGTGCGCGTCTCCGACCACCGCCGGCTGGGCGAGGAGGGCCAGGGCTTCACCCTGGCGCTGTCCGCGCTGGACTCGGGCCGCCTCGGCATCGCGGCCTGCGCGATCGGCGTGGCGCAGGCGGCGCTCGACGAGGCCCTGGCGTACGCGGCCGGCCGCAAGCAGTTCGGCCGCCCGATCGCGGACTTCCAGGGGCTGCGCTTCATGCTCGCCGACATGGCGACCCGGATCGAGGCCGGCCGGTCCCTGTACCTGGCGGCGGCCCGGCTGCGGGACGCGGGCAAGCCGTTCTCCCGGCAGGCGGCCATGGCGAAGCTGTTCTGCACGGACGCCGCGATGGCGGTCACCACGGACGCCGTGCAGGTGCTCGGCGGCTACGGCTACACGGCGGACTTCCCGGCGGAGCGCCTGATGCGCGAGGCCAAGGTGCTGCAGATCGTCGAGGGCACCAACCAGATCCAGCGCATGGTGATCGGGCGCCACCTGCTGGGCCCCGAGTCCCGCTGACGGCGGCGGCCCCGGCCCCGGTCCCGGCCCCCGGCTCAGGCCAGGTCCGGCCGGGTCGGGTCGCGCGGATACAGGCCGCCGGAGGGCCACACGGGCGTGGAGGTCAGCCGGGTCCACTCGGGATCCCGCAGGCCCGGAAGGGTGCGTCCGTCGCTGCTCCAGCGGGCCAGCAGCGCACGGTAGATGGGCGGGTCGGCGGGTTGCTGAACCGATTCTTCGAAGGCCGGGGGAGCCGGGCGGCGCCGCCGCCCCGGCTGCGTCTGAAGCATGGTCACATACGGCCAACGCGGGGCCGCACGTGCAGGTAATCGCAAAAGGGTGTCGGGGATCCGTTCGACGGTTCCCCGACACCCTTTTGTGTCAGTGGATGACAGAACTCTGGTCCAGGCGGCGGTTTCTGACGTACCGTCATCTCCGCCCGGAACCCGCCCAGCCGCGCCCAGGAGGCTTGCCGTGCCCGCGGACCGCCCCGTCGCCCTCGACGAATACCCCATCCACCAGGCCCCGTTGTCGATGAAGCACGTCGCCACCGGCGACCGCAACGCCTACGACCGCTGCATCTTCCACGTGTTCGACCACGCAGGCCGGGCCGTGCTCATCCTCGGCCTCGGGGTCTACCCCAACGCCGGGGTGATCGACGCCTACGCGACCCTCCGCCTGGGCGACGAACTCCTCGCCGTACGCGCCTCCGACGCCCTGGGCGAGGACCGCATGAACCTGTCCGTCGGCCCCCTGCGCATCACCGTGGACACCCCGCTGCGCCGGCTCGGCCTGCACTGCGACCCGGATCCCGCCGACCCGGACGGACTGTCCTGCGACCTCACCTGGACCGCCGCCTTCCCCGCCGTCTGGGAACCCCACCACGTCCAGCGGCGCGGGGACCGGCTCATGCTGGAGGGCCGCCGCTTCGTGCAGGCCGGCACCGTCACCGGCACCCTCACGGCCCGCGGCGAGCGGATGCGGCTGACCGAGGGGGAGTGGACCGGCACCCGCGACCGCAGCTGGGGGGTCCGCCCGATCCCCGGCGAGGACGGCGGCCGGGCCGCGGCCGAGCTGCGCCCCGAGGGCTTCCACTGGCTCTGGATCCCGGTCCGCTTCGAGGACCGCTTCCTCATGGTCATCGCCCAGGAGGACGCCGACGGCCACCGCACCCTCAACGAGGCCCTCCAGGTCTTCCCCGAAGGCAGCGGCCGGCCCGACGTACAGCTCGGCTGGCCGCACACCGAGATCCGCTACCGCCCCGGCACCCGCCACCCGGAGAGCGCGGTGGTCCACCTCACCGACCCCGCCCGCAAACCCCTCGAACTCGGCGTGGAGATCCTCGCCTCCTCCCCGCTCGCCGTCGGCGCCGGCTACCCGCCCGCCGCCGACTGGCAGCACGGCAGCTGGCAGGGGCGCGGCTGGACCGACCGCCGCACGTACGACCTGTCCGATCCCGCGGCCCACCCCGCGGCCGCCTTCGGGGTCACCGACCACTCGGCCCGCTTCACCCTCGACGGCCGCATCGGCCACGGCATCTTCGAGCACGGCAGCTTCGGCCGCCACGATCCCAGCGGCTTCGCGGACTACGGATCCGTCGCCCCCTGACCACCCGGCGGCACCGCCGAAAGGCGCCGCCTCGGCCGCGGCGCACCAGGCCGCACGCGGCACCCGGCCGCATCGCGCCCCGCCGCACCGCATCCGGCCACACCCCACCCGCCCGCAGCGGACAGGAGCACCGCATGGCAACAGCGCCCCGTCCCCGCACCTCCACCCGCGAGCCCGAGGAACTCGGCCGCCGGCTCACCGCCTGGCTGGACCGCCGGCTGCCGGGCGCCCGCGTCACCGGGATCACCGTCCCCGGCTCCAACGGGATGTCCAGCGAGACCCTGCTCTTCGACATCGAGCACCCCGGCACCCCGCTGCGCGCCTGCGCCCTGCGCCTGGCCGCCGATCCGGCCGCCTACAGCGTCTTCCCCACGTACGACATGCCCCGCCAGCACCGCGTGATGAGCCTCGTGGCCGAGCACACCGACCTGCCCGTACCGCGGGTGCAGTGGCTGGAAACCGACCCCGAGCCGCTCGGGGCGCCGTTCTTCGTGATGGCCCGCGCCGAGGGCCGGGTCCCCCCGGACGTCATGCCCTACACCTACGAGGGCAACTGGCTGCACGCCGCCACCGACGCCGAACGCGCCCGACTGGAGGAGGCGAGCGTCTCCCTCCTCGCCCGCCTGCACGACCAGTTCCCCGCCGAGCGGGCCGCGTTCCTGCTGCCCCCCGGCAGCGGCAGCCCGCTGCGCCGGCACGTGGCCGCCCAACGCGACTACTACGCCTGGGTGGTGAAGGGTCTCGCCCGGTCACCGCTCATCGAGCAAGCCTTCGACCGGCTGGAGGAACTCTGGCCCGCCCACGAGGGCCCCGCCGTCCTCAACTGGGGCGACGCCCGCATCGGCAACGTCGTCTACGAGGGCTTCGAGCCGGCGGCCGTACTCGACTGGGAGATGGCCGCCCTGGCCCCCCGCGAGGTGGACCTCGGGTGGATGGTCTACCTGCACCGCTTCTTCCAGGACCTGACCGTGGGCTTCGGCCAGCCCGGACTGCCCGGCTTCCTGCGCCGCGAGGCCGTCGAGGGACGCTACGCCGAACTCACCGGGCACACCCCGCGCGACATGGAGTTCCACACCCTGTACGCGGCGCTGCGGCACGCGATCGTCATGCTGCGCATCGCCTACCGCCAGGCGTACTTCGGCGAGGTGGCCGTACCGGAGGACCCGGACGGCCTGATCCTGCACCATGCCAGCCTCGCCGCCATGGTGCAGGGCACCTACTGGTGACGTGAGCGGCTCAGGCGGCCTGTGCGTGCTGGCCCTGGACCGGCTGCGGCAGTCTGCGCGGGAGCGAGCCCGGACCGCCGACGTGCGAGAAGGGCTGCGTCCGCCAGTCGAGGCCCTGGGGGAGCGTCAGCAGCACCACGGGCTCCAGCTCGCGGTCCGCGGCGGCGTCCGCCTCCGGCGCCGGCGCGGCCGGGCGCCCGGTGCCCGGGCAGACCGTGAGCCCGAACGGGTTCCACGGCGTCAGGCAGAGCGCGTGCTCCGGCAGGAACTCCTCGTCCGCGACGAGGGCGATCGACTGGGAGCAGTCGGGGCAGGTGGCGTGGTGGACCTCGAAGGACTCGGCGGTCCAGAGTTCCTCGGGATCCTCGTCCTCGACGGGGTCGGCGAGATCGAGGGGCTCCGGTTCGGTGCGACCGGCGCGCTTGTTGTTCGGCATGGATGTACTCCCCCTTGGCTGGGCCGGGCGGCTGGAACGGGCCTCGGCCACAGCAAGCACTTCCCGCCGTGCGGCACGAGTAACCACAACACTCCGGCCTGGACCTACTTACCCTTGTGGCCTTCGTCACATGCCTGCCGCAGGTGCCGCTTCCGGGCCGTCGCCACTGTGCCGGACCCGCCCCGGGGCAATAGGTTGAGCGGCTATGAGCGCAATGGAGGAACTGGACCGGCAGATCGTGGATCTCCTCGTCCGCGACGGACGCATGAGCTACACGGACCTGGGCAAGGCCACCGGCCTGTCCACGTCGGCGGTCCATCAACGAGTACGCCGCCTGGAGCAGCGCGGGGTGATCCGCGGGTACGCGGCCGTGGTCGACCCGGAGGCCGTCGGCCTGCCCCTGACGGCGTTCATCTCGGTCAAGCCCTTCGACCTGAGCGCGCCCGACGACATCGCCGAGCGGCTCGCCGGAGTCCCCGAGATCGAGGCCTGCCACAGCGTGGCCGGAGACGAGAACTACATCCTGAAGGTGCGGGTGGCCACCCCGCTGGAACTGGAGGACCTGCTCGGCCGGCTGCGCGCCCTCGCCGGGGTGTCCACCCGTACCACCGTGGTCCTGTCCACCCCGTACGAGGCCCGGCCGCCCCGCATCTGACCCGCACCCGGCGGCCCCCGGGCCGTCCCCTCACCGACCGACCGACCCCGTGGCCCGGCGTTCCCGTACCTCCCCGCCGGGCGCCGGACCCCGCACGCCCCGACTCCCGCCGCCGGACGTTTCCGGCCACCCCGTGCCCGGGCCCGCCCCGCCAGGCGCGAGACTGTTGCGCATGACCGAGATCCCCACGGGCTCCGCCGAAGGCGCCGGAGCCGCCGCCGCACCGCACCGCACCGTCCTGCTCCGCCGGGGCGAGGTCCACAGCCCCGCCGATCCCTTCGCCACCGCGATGGTCGTCGAGCGCGGGCACGTCGCCTGGGTCGGGTCCGAAGGCGCCGCGGACGCCTTCGCGGACGGCGTGGACGAGGTCGTGGACCTGGACGGCGCCCTGGTCACCCCCGCCTTCACCGACGCCCACGTGCACACCACCGCCACCGGCCTGGCCCTGACCGGACTGGACCTCTCGGGCGCCCGCTCCCTGGCCGAGGCCCTGGACCTCGTACGCGCCCACGCCGCCGGCCGGCCCGCGGACCGGGTCCTGCTCGGGCACGGCTGGGACGCCGCCCGCTGGCCCGAGAAGCGCGCGCCGCACCGCGCCGAGCTCGACGAGGCCGCCGCCGGCCGGCCCCTGTACCTCAGCCGCATCGACGTGCACTCCGCCGTCGTCACCACCGCCCTCCTCGACCTGGTCGGCGGGGTGCGCGAGCTGCCCGGCTTCCGCGACGGCGAACCGCTGACCCGCGAGGCCCACCACGCCGTACGCGGCGCCGCGCTCGGCGCCGTGGGCCCCGCCCAGCGCGAAGAGGCCCAGCGGGCCGCGCTGCGCCACGCCGCCTCCCTCGGCATCGGCTCCCTGCACGAGTGCGGCGGGCCCGACATCTCCTCCGCCGAGGACTTCACCGGCCTGCTGGACCTCGCCCGCCGCGAGCTCGGCCCGCGGGTCTTCGGCTACTGGGCCGAGCAGGACGTGGCCCGGGCCGTGGCGCTCGGCGCCGTCGGCGCCGGCGGGGACCTCTTCGCGGACGGGGCCCTCGGCTCCCACACGGCCTGCCTGCACGCCCCGTACCGTGACGCCGCCCACACCGGCACCGCCTACCTCGACGCCGGGGACGTGGCCGCCCACGTGGCAGCCTGCACCGAGGCCGGGGTCCAGGCCGGGTTCCACGCCATCGGCGACGCCGCCCTGACCGCCGTGGTCGAGGGGGTGCGGGCCGCCGCGGAGAAGGTGGGCATCGCCCGCATCCGGGCCGCCCGGCACCGCGTCGAGCACGCCGAGATGCTCGACGAGCAGGGCATCGCCGCCTTCGCCGAGCTGGGCCTGACCGCCTCCGTCCAGCCCGCCTTCGACGCGGCCTGGGGCGGCGAGGACGGCATGTACGCCGAACGCCTCGGTGCCGAGCGGGCCCGCACTCTCAACCCGTACGCGGCCATGCTGCGCGCCGGGGTGCCCCTCGCCTTCGGCTCCGACGCGCCGGTGACCCCCCTCGACCCGTGGGGCACCGTCCGGGCCGCCGCCTTCCACCGCACGCCCGAGCACCGCATCTCGGTGCGCGCCGCCTTCACCGCCCACACCCGCGGCGGCTGGCGGGCCCTGGGCCGGGACGACGCCGGGGTGCTGGTCCCCGGGGCCCCGGCGGACTACGCGGTCTGGCGCACCGAGGAGCTGGTGGTGCAGGCACCCGACGACCGGGTGGCGCGCTGGTCCACCGACCCGCGCTCCGGCACTCCGGGACTGCCCGACCTCACCCCCGGCCGAGAGCTGCCGCTCTGCCTGGGCACGTACGTCGGGGGCCGCGAGGTCTTCGTACGGCCACAGGGGTGAGCGGAGCCGGGCCGGTTGCGCCGATCGACGTGCGCGGGCCCCGGACCGCCCGCTCCGCGGCTCCGCACTGACCTGGCACTTTCGGGCAGAGCCCCTGGTCGCGGCGGTGTTGACAGCGGGCCGCGGGATCCGGGTAGGTTCTGCCGCGTCCACCGCAGGACGTCCGGTACCGGCGGACCCGCACCTTCTGCGCACCCGCGCCCCGGGGGCGGGGGAAGGTTTCGCCACCCGGCCGTCCGCCCTGCCCGGCCCCGGCCGGGCAGGGTTGTGAACCGGGTGGGGCCCGGACGTCCCGTAGACAACGGCCGGAACCGCCCGCAGCCAGTGGGCGGACCGGGCGGCCCGAAGGACGCCGGGCCCCGATCCGCAGGGATCCAGGGCCCCGGAGCGCCTGGTTCCGTTGCTCCCGGCCCACCGCCCCACGCCCTGGCGGAGGCCCCGAACCTGCGTCGGCGCGAAGCCGCCCGGAGGCGCTCGCTAAGGTGGGTGTCTGTGAACGGACGTGCAAAGGGGATTCAGTGAGCGACGGCGGTGAGCGGCGGTACGGACCGCTCGGCACGGCCCTGGTGATCATTCCGACCTACAACGAGGCGGAGAACATCGGGCCGATCGTCTCCCGGGTGCGCGCCGCGGTGCCCGAGGCGCACATCCTCGTGGCCGACGACAACAGCCCGGACGGCACCGGCAAGATCGCCGACGACATCGCCGCCGAGGACGACCGGGTCCAGGTGCTGCACCGCAAGGGCAAGGAGGGCCTCGGCGCCGCCTACCTGGCCGGCTTCCGCTGGGGCATCGAGAACGGCTACGGGGTCCTGGTCGAGATGGACGCCGACGGCTCCCACCAGCCCGAGGAGCTGCCCCGGCTGCTGACCGCGCTGGCCGGGGCCGACCTGGTGCTCGGCTCCCGGTGGGTGCCCGGCGGCCGGGTGGTCAACTGGCCCTGGCACCGCCAGTTCCTCTCGCGGGGCGGCAGCACCTACTCGCGCATCATGCTGGACGTGCCGATCCGGGACATCACGGGCGGCTTCCGGGCCTTCCGCAAGGAGACCCTGGAGGGGCTGGGGCTGGACGCGGTGGCCTCCCAGGGCTACTGCTTCCAGGTCGACCTGGCCCGGCGGGCCGTGGAGGCGGGCTTCCACGTGGTCGAGGTTCCGATCACGTTCGTGGAGCGCGAGTTCGGCGACAGCAAGATGAGCAGGGACATCGTGGTCGAGGCGCTCTGGCGGGTCACCGGCTGGGGCCTCGGCACCCGCGCGGCCCAGCTGGCCGGCAAGGCGAAGGCGGCGGCCTCCCGACGCTCCTGACCGCCCCGACCGGCCCGGCAGGGGGTCCGGAAAGGTGTTGAAGCCGGTTTTACGGCGGGCCGGGCACACTGGATGCATGACGACCGGCGCACCCACTCCGACGGCCCCCCGGCGCTCGCGCGCCCGCACCTTCCTCCCGCTCGCGGTCGCCGCCTGGCTGGTCCTGGAGATCTGGCTGCTGACCCTGGTCGGCGGGCAGATCGGCGCCCTGGGCGTGTTCGCCCTGCTGGCGGGCGGCGGCGCGCTGGGCGTCGTGGTCATCAAGCGGGCGGGCAGGCGGGCCTTCCGGAACCTCCAGGAAACGTTCCGGCAGGCCCAGGGCGGCCCGGCGGCCGCCCCGGCCGACAAGGGCGCGGGCAGCGGCCCGGCCATGCTGGCGGGCCTGCTGCTGATCATGCCGGGACTGCTCTCGGACCTGGCGGGCCTGCTCCTGCTGCTGCCGCCGGTCCGCTCCTTCCTCGCCAAGCGCGGCAGCCGCCTCCTGGAGCGCCGGATGTCCGCGGCGGCGCCGGGCGGCTTCGGCCAGGCGTACCAGCAGGCCCGCATCCACTTCCCGGACGGCAAGGTCGTCCAGGGCGAGGTGATCCGGGAGGACCGCCCCGGCAGCCCGGAGCCGGGCCGGGGCGCCGCCAGGCCGCCGCTGACCCACTGAAGACGCACGGAAGGCCCCTGCGGAGCGCGAACGCTCCGCAGGGGCCTTCCTGCATGCTCGTGCTCCCGGGTCCCCGGGAGCGGGAGGCCGGCGGAACGCCGACCCGCCCGCGGGTACGCCGAAGAGCCGCGGGGCCCCACCACCACAAGTGGTGGGCGGAGCCCCGCGGCTCTGGTGCGCTGTGCGCCCCCGCGCTAGGCGGACTTGCGGCTGTCCCGCGGGTGCACGGCAATGTTCATGGCGCCGGAACGAAGGACCGCCAGCCGCTCGGCCAGCACCTCTTCCAGCTCTTCGCGGGTGCGCCGCTCCATGAGCATGTCCCAGTGCGTTCGCGCGGGCTTGCCCTTCTTCTCCTCGGGCCCGTCGCCGTCCACCAGGAGTGCCTGGGCGCCACACGCCTTGCACTCCCACTCCGGCGGAATCTCCGCCTCAACCGAGAACGGCATCTCAAATCGATGTCCGTTCTGGCATGCGTACTCCACCGCCTGGCGCGGGGCCAGATCGATGCCGCGGTCCGTCTCGTAGCTGGTAACCACGAGGCGCGTACCGCGGAGAGCTCGCTCACTCATGAATCGTGCCTCCCGGGCTTGTCGCCCACAGGACAGGTGTCGCTGTCGTCGTCATCCGGTCAACGTCCGGTCGGCGGTATAGATTCCCGCTCCCAGTCGTGCGTCGCCCGTCGTGCCGCCCCTTGTTGTACCCACCAATGCCCGTTTTGTCACATCTGGCAGCAGATGTCACCCAACGTTTTCACTTCATCAGCACGCAGTAACGGTCCGCCTGGCAGGCCAAAGGCGTACACTACCGGCCTTTCAGTTCGGCGTCTAAATCCGGTCGGGGACCGGGTTTCCGGCCGCCGCGATCGCCTGCCGTACGGGCACCCGTGCGAGCAGCACGAAACCCAGTGCGAAGAAGGCCACCAGCGAGATGATGGCGTCCCGGTAGCTGCCGGTCAGCTGATATGTGAGACCGAACACAAGCGGCCCCACCCAGCTGACCCCGCGGTCGCTGATCTCGTACGCCGAGAAGTACTCGGCCTCCTTCCCGCGCGGCACCAGGTGCGAGAAGAGCGAGCGGGACAGGGCCTGGCTGCCGCCCAGCACCAGACCGATCATCGCGGCCAGCACGAAGAAGGCCGCGGGCTCCCGGGCGGGCAGGAAGTACCCGGCGCCCAGGGTCACCGTCCACGCGGCGAGCGAGCCCAGGATGGTCCGCTTCGCGCCGTGGGTCCGCGCCAGCCGGCCCATCCCCAGCGCCCCCGCCACCGCCAGCACCTGCACCAGCAGCACCGCCGTGATCAGCGTGGACTGCTCCAGCTCCAGCTCCTCCGAGCCGTACACCGAGGCCTGCGAGATCACCGTCTGCACGCCGTCGTTGTAGACCAGGTACGCCAGCAGGAACGCCAGGGTCAGCGGGTGCCGCCGCATGTCCTTCAGCGTGGCGACCAACTGCTTCCAGCCCGTGCCCACCCGCTCGGCCGCCGCCCCGCCGCGCACCGCCGCCCGGTCCCGCAGCCGCCGCAGGGGCACGATCGCGAACGCCCCCCACCACAGGCCCGCCGAGGCCAGGCAGATCCGCACCGCCGCGCCCTCGGACAGGCCGAAGGACTCGTGCCCCTGGAACAGCACCAGGTTCAGGACCAGGACGAAGGCCCCGGAGGTGTAGCCGAAGGCCCAGCCCCGCGAGGAGACCGTGTCCCGCTCGTCCGGTTCCGCGATCTGCGGCAGATAGGCGTTGTAGAGCACCATCGAGACCGCCAGCGAGGCATTGGCCACGATCAGCAGCAGGCCGCCCAGCAGGTAGCGGTCCCCGCCCAGGAAGAACATCCCCGTGGTCGCCGCCGCCCCCGTGTACGCGGCCGCCGCCAGCAGCGGCTTCTTGCGGCCCGTACGGTCCGCCACGGCGCCCACCAGCGGCATCACCAGCACCGCGAGGATCACCGAGGCCGAGACGGAGTACGCGAAGAAGGAGCCGGCGCGCACCGGCAGGCCCAGCGGGTGCACGTATCCCGCGCCGTCCGCGGCGTGCTTGGCGACCGCCGTCAGGTAGGGGCCGAGGAACACCGTCAGCACGCTGGTCGAGTAGACCGAGCAGGCGAAGTCGTAGAAGTACCAGCCGGTCTGCTCCCGGCGCCGCCCGGCGGCCGCGGCCCCGTCCGCGGTCCCCTCCTGGGCCGCCGCCGCGCCCGCGGGCTCCGTGTTCTCAGCACTCACCGGTGCCCCCTTGCTGGTCCCCGTTGCGCGCGCGGCGCGGCCGCCGCCGGGGGTCCGCAGGGCGCGTCAGGCCCAGGCCCCGCGCTGCTCCAGCACCGTGCGCAAGATGTCGATCCGGTCGGTCATGATGCCATCGACACCCAGGTCGAGAAGAGCTTCCATACGTTGCGGTTCGTTCACGGTCCAGACGTGGACCTGGAGCCCCCGCGCGTGCGCGGTCCGCACGAACCTGCGGTCCACCACGCGGATCCCCGACTGCACCTCCGGCACCTGGGCCGCGACCGCGCCCACCCGCAGCGCCGCCGGCACCGACAGCGAGCGGAGCCGCAGTCCGAGCACCCCGCGGACCCCGTACGAGGTGGCCAGGCGCGGCCCGGCGAGGCGCTGCGCGCGGGCCACCCGCCCCTCGGAGAACGAGCCCACGCAGACCCGGTCCCAGGAACCGGTGCGGGCGATCAGGCCGAGCAGCGGGTGCAGGGCGGACTCGGCCTTCACGTCCACGTTCCACCGGGCCTGCGGGAACTCCTCCAGGAGCTCCTCGAACAGCGGCAGCGGCTCCTTGCCCCCGACCAGGGCCTGCCGCACCTGCTTCCACGGCAGGTCCGCGATCCGGCCGGCGGAGTCCGTGACCCGGTCGAGGGTGGAGTCGTGGAAGGCGACCAGCTTCCCGTCGGCCGTGGCGTGCACATCGGTCTCGAAGTACCGGTAGCCGGCGTCCGCGGCCCGGCGGAAGGCCGTGGCGGTGTTCTCCAGGCCGTCGGCCGCCCCGCCGCGGTGGGCGAAGGCGAGGGGACCGGCGTGGTCGAGATAGGGGTGGCGGGGGCGTGCATGCGTCACGGCGGCAGTATGCACCGCCCCGCGGCGCGCGCGGTGGCCGGGCGGCGGCCGCGCGATGGCCGTTCCGTGGCCGGTTCGGCCCGGCCGGGGGCCCCTCTGGTGGAGGTGGACCCTGCCGTGACACCCTGAAGCCGTCCACCGCGATCCAATGGCGGTAGGACCCAGGCCAATCTTGCGAAGGTGGACCGTCATCATGGCTCAGTGGACCTCGGCCGTCGGTGCGGCCCAGCTCGCCCGGCTGATCACCTCCCAGCAGCCCCGGCCCGCACTCCCCGGCGCCCGCAAGCCGCCCGCCTACCGCTCGCTGGCCGACGGCATCCGGCTGCTGGTGCTCGAAGGGCGGGTCCCGGTCGCGGCCCGGCTGCCCGCCGAGCGCGAGCTCGCCCTCGCGCTGGAGATCAGCCGCACCACGGTGGCCGCCGCGTACGAGGCCCTGCGCACCGAGGGCTTCCTCGAATCCCGCCGGGGCGCCGGCAGCTGGACCTCCGTACCGGCGGGCAACCCGCTGCCGGCCCGCGGGCTGGAGCCCCTGCCGCCCGAGGCCCTCGGCTCGATGATCGACCTCGGCTGCGCGGCCCTCCCGGCCCCCGAGCCCTGGCTCACCCGGGCCGTGCAGGGCGCGCTGGAGGAGCTGCCGCCGTACGCGCACACGCACGGGGACTACCCCGCCGGACTCCAGGTGCTGCGCCGGATGCTCGCCGACCGCTACACCGCGCAGGGCATTCCGACGATGCCCGAGCAGATCATGGTCACCACGGGGGCGATGGGTGCGATCGACGCCATCTGCCACCTCTTCGCGGGCCGCGGCGAGCGGATCGCCGTCGAGTCCCCCTCGTACGCCAACATCCTCCAGCTGATGCGCGCGGCCGGGGCCCGGCTGGTGCCGGTGGGGATGGCCGACGCGCTGGGCGGGTGGGACCTGCCCGCCTGGCGGCAGGTGCTGCGCGAGGCGGCCCCGCGGCTGGCGTACGTCGTGGCCGACTTCCACAACCCGACCGGGGCCCTGGCCGACGAGGAGCAGCGCCGGGCCCTGGTCGAGGCCGCCCGCTCGGCGGGCACCGTGCTCGTGGTGGACGAGACGATGTCGGAACTGTGGCTGGAGCCCGGCCTCGAAATGCCCCGCCCGGTGTGCTCCTTCGACCCGGCCGGCAGCAGCGTGATCACGGTGGGCTCGGCCAGCAAGGCCTTCTGGGCGGGCATGCGGATCGGCTGGGTCCGGGCCGCCCCCGACGTGATCCGCAGCCTGGTCGCCGCCCGTGCGTACGCCGACCTGGGCACGCCCGTCGTGGAGCAGCTGGCCGTGAACTGGCTGATGAGCACGGGGGGCTGGGAGCAGGCCGCGGAACTGCGCCGGACCCAGGCCCGGGAGAACCGGGACGCGCTGGTGGCCGCGGTCCGCCGGGAGCTGCCGGACTGGGAGTTCGAGGTGCCCCGGGGCGGTCTGACCCTGTGGGCGCGGGCCGGGGGGCTCTCCGGGTCCCGGCTGGCCGAGGTGGGCGAGCGGGTCGGGGTGCGGGTCCCGTCCGGTCCGCGGTTCGGCGTGGACGGCGCCTTCGAGGGCTACGTCCGGCTGCCGTTCACCGTGGGCGGCCCGGTGGCCGACGAGGCCGCGGTCCGGCTCGCGACGGCCGCCCGGCTGGTGGCCACGGGCGCCGGGGCCGGGGCGGAGCCGCCGCGCACCTTCGTGGCCTGACCGGCGCGGGCCGCCGGACCGGCCAAAGCGCGGTCCGGCGCCGGCTGCGGCGGCTCAGTGCGCGTTCTCGGCGCCCACCTCGGGGATCTCCGCGGTGTCCGCGGTCGGGGCGATCGCCTTCGCGCCCGGCCCGTCCCCCGGGGCGCCCGGCTCCGGCACCTGCCGACCCTGCTCCCGGAGTCCCGCCGGCACCAGCCGCTCCGGCAGCAGGGCGAGCACGGCCTGCCGCTGCGGGGCGCTCGCCGTGTCGTCGTACGGGTCCGGGGTCGCGGGCACCTGGAGCCGGTGCACCGGGCCCGCGCCGAGCCGTGCGTACCCGCGGCCGGGCGGGGTCTCCGCGGCGGGCGTGGTGTGCGGGGACTCGCCGAGCACGGCCGCGATCTGCGCGAAGGACGCCGGGCCGAGCACCACCCGGGCCCGGGTGTGGGCGAAGACGGCGTCGCCGAGGAGTTCCAGGTGATCGAACTGCTCCGCCACGACCACGGTGACGTTCGCCGCGCGGCCGTGCCGCAGGGCGACCTGGAGCAGCGAGAGCGGGCCGGGCCGGCCGTCGGCCGCCGCCAGGTGGCCCAGCACACCCGGCCGGTCGAGCAGGATCCACAGCGGCCGCCGGGTGTCCTCCGGCGGCGGGTGGCCCGTCTGCCGGGCCCGGTTGGCGGCGATCAGCCGCCGCTCGGTCTCGTGCGCGGCCCACTCCAGGGTCGCGAGCGCCCCCGTCAGCCCGCACTCCACCGCGAGCACCCCGGCGCGGCCGGTCAGGCAGGCGTACTCGCCGTGCCCGCCGCCCTCCACCACCAGCACGTCGCCGTGGCGCAGGGCCTGCAGGGCCAGCGAGCGCAGCAGGGTGGAGGTGCCGCTGCCCGGCTGGCCGACGGCGAGCAGGTGCGGCTCGGTGGACCGGGCGCCGGTGCGCCACAGCACCGGCGGCAGGTCCCGGGTCTCTTCCCCGTCCACTACGGGCAGGGTGCGCTGCACCCCGCTGGGGTCGGTGAAGCCGAGCACGGTCTCGCCCGGGGCGGTGACGAAGCGCTGCGCGGCGATGCCCGTCGGCAGGGCCGGCAGCACGCTCAGGTCGAGGTGGTTCGCCTCCTCGTGCCACCGGAACAGGTACTCCCGGCCGCGGCCCGCCTTGGCGTGCAGCAGCTGCTCGATCCGGGCCCGGGCGCCGGGTTCGCCGTCGGTGAAGTACGCGGGATAGCGGATGCGCAGCCGGCGGATGCGTCCCGCCTCGTCGAAGTCGTGGTCCACGAGGGCCTTCTCCCACTCGCCGCCGTGGGAGTAGAGCGGACTGGGGTCCTCGGCGAGGGAGAAGTAGGGCACCAGGGCCTCGTACAGCGCGGCGAGCCGCTCGGTCTCGGCCTCGCCGGGGCCGGTGCGCGCCGGGGTGCGGTCGCGGCCCTGCCATGCGGCCGCCGCCATCAGCGCGGCCAGGGCCAGGGCCGGGCCGTACGGGATGACGGCGAGGACCAGGACGGCCGCCGCCGCGAGGAAGAGTGCGGGACCGCGCCGGTCCTTGGGCGTGGCCGACCAGGTCCGGCGTCCGGCCGCGGCCAGCCTGCGCAGGCCGCGCCCGATGGTCAGGAGCGGATGGATGACGTCCGTGGCGCTGTCGGCCGCTGTGCGCGCGAACTCGCGGCCCCGGGCCAGCGAAACGGTGCCGCTGGTGAGGATGCGGGGGAGTGGTCGCCGGGCCACGGGCGTCTCCTGGAGTTGTCGGGTCGAGCGGGCGGGATCAGAGCTTGATGCCGCCGAGGAGCGAGGCGATGCTCGCGGTGCTGGCCGTGATGCTCGGTGCGATCGCAGAGCCCGCGAGGAAGAAGCCGAACAGGGCGGAGACGAACGCGTGGGACAGCTTCATCCCGTCCTTGCGGAAGAAGAGGAAGCAGATGATGCCGAGGAGCACCACGCCCGAGATGTTGAGGATCATCAGAAGATCTCCTGGTTGGTGGGGACAGTCACCATGAGTTCTTCCAGGCTCACAGCAAGTATCAATGCGATAAAAGGTGCATACGGGTGAATCCGGGTCGATTTCACTTGACCGGCTCAGCAGGAGTGGCGCGGCGGGCGGACGGGTGATCAGGCCTGATCTTTACCGCGGACCGGGCCTGGCATGTCCCCTGACGGGCAGTACCCTGTCGATTCACCCGTACGGACCCAGTGCCGTACCGCCCCATGCCCGCCCGGCCTGGGGAGATCCGACACAGGCGCGACAGAGGCGAAAGGCGGCACGTCCCATGAGTGAGCAGCACGCACCGCAGACCCCGGGGTCCGAGGGTCCCGACGCGGACGTGGTGGAGCTGGCCACCAAGATCTTCGACCTCGCCCGGCAGGGTGACGCCGAGACCCTCGCCGCGTACCTCGACGCGGGCGTCCCGGCCAACCTCACCAACGACCGCGGGGACACCCTCGTCATGCTCGCCGCCTACCACGGCCATGCCGAGGCCGTCACCGCCCTGCTGGCCCGGGGCGCCGAGGCCGACCGCGCCAACGACCGCGGGCAGACCCCGCTGGCCGGAGCCGTCTTCAAGGGCGAGCAGGCCGTGATCCGCGCCCTCCTCGACGGCGGCGCCGACCCGGAGGCGGGCACGCCCTCCGCCGTGGACACCGCCCGGATGTTCGGCAAGGCCGATCTGCTGGAGCTCTTCGGGGCCCGCTGAGCCCCGCCCGGGACGCTCCGCCGCAGGCGAGGGCGTAAATCTGGTCGCGGCGCGCAAACCGGCTGGGTCATCATGGCGACGGATCCGGAGAGCACCCCGAAGTACGGGGTACGGGGGAGCTCCGGTCACCCGACGAAAGAGAGAAGACAATGGTCTACATCGAGCGGAAGACGACGGCGGGCGCCCCGACATGCTGTTACGCGGCCACGTGAATCCCGATTCCCGGTTGCGTCCCCAGCTTGATTTGAGGCCATTCCCATGTTCGAACCAGTCATAGCGCCGAGCGGCACCCTGCTCGGCCTCCTGCAGAGAGGCCGCGGCGACGGCACGCTGCACGCACTCGCGGCGCCCCGCGCCGAAGCGCTCGAAGCGCTGAACCAGTGCGTCCTCAGCGACCCCCGCCGCGACTGGCAGGTCGAGAGCCGCTCGCTGTACTACGCCCGCCTCTACCTCGACCTCGCGGGCGACCTCAGCGCCATCGAGGCGCACCTGTTCTGCGCGGACGACCTGCTCGACGAGTCGGACACGCGGACCGGGCTCGCCCTGTCCGTGCTCGGGCACCTCGCCGCCTACGGACGCGAGGACGCCCTCCTGCTGCTGCGCCGCTACGCCGCCGCCGGCTCCAACTGGGCCTGGGCCCTCGACGAGCTCGCGCTGCGCGACGACGACGCCGGCCTGCGCGAGCTCGCCGGACCTGTGCTCGGCCGCTTCCCCGCCACCCCCGAGGGCGAGGCGCAGCTGGCAGCCGCCGTGCGCGACGCGTACGAGCCGCGCCCCTGGCGCCTGTGGGAGGAGACCCCTGCCCACGGTGCGCGCCTCCGGGCCGCCCGCGAGCAGGGCTCCTTCGACCGCTGGCAGCGCCAGATGACCCCGTCCGGCCCGCGGCCGGGCTGGGGGGTCCAGGCCGTGTTCGAGTGGGCCGAGGACGGACTGCGCCGGGGCGCGCCCCTGCACGTGCCCGCCGCCCGCTGCCTGGCCGCCGTGGCCGGCCCCGAGGACCGGGGCGAGATCCTCGCCGCGGCCGCCGGCGCCGCCGGACAGGCCGCCCGGGCCACCGCACTGCACCACCTGGTCGTGGCCGAACCGGAGAACCCGGCCGTGCTCGACCTCATCGAGGCCGCCGCCGACGACGAAGCGGTGGTGGCCGCCTACGAGCGGATGTGCGGCGAGGCCGCACTCGACCGGGCCCGGGCGTGGATCCACCGCCCCGACCCCCTCGGCGCCGCCGCCGGCCGGGTCCTGGCCACCCGCGGCGGGGCGGCGGACGCCCCCCTGGTGCTCGGCGCCCTGCGCGAATCCGTCCGGGGCGAAGGCCCCGACGCGGCCGGCCTGTACGCCCTCGTGGACGGCGCCTGCCGGCTCTCGATCGGCTGCGCGGCCCCCGTCCTGCGCCACGTCTACCGCGAGACCTCCTCCTCCCACCTGCGCGGCCGCACGGCCCGCGCCCTCGCCGCCACCGATCCCTCCTTCGCGGCGGGCCTGGCGGTGGAGTGCCTGTGGGACTGCGAGGAGGCCACCCGCGAGGTGGCCGCCCGCCACGCCGCCACGGGAGACGTCCGCGTGGTCGACCGCCTCCGCCGCCTCGCCGCCGACCCGGCCGAGGAAGAGGACGTCCAGTCGGCGGTCCGCAGCCGCATCACCCCGGACCCCCAACCGATGTAACCCCCCGGGGGCGGACCCGCGAGGCCCGCCCCGGGCCGCAACCCCCGCCCCCGGTCCGCAACCGCGTGCCCGGGGCGCCCCCGGGGCGGCCCGCCTGCCGCCGCGTACCGGGGGCTCGGGCGAGCCCGTGCGCACCCGGGGGACTCAGGCCGACCGGTGCCCGTCCCGCCCCGGGACCCGGGTCCGTGCGGGCGGCCTCCGCCTCCCGGGGCGCGGTCCGGCCCGGAAGGGGGCTGCCGCTCGCACGCCCGCCCCTTTCGGGAAGGACCGGACGGGGCCCTGCGCGGTGCCCGGCGCGTCCGGTGTCCCGTCCGCGGGACAGGCGGGGCGGCTTCGGGCGTCGTTCAGCGGGGCCTGGTCGTGAGGAGGAAGCGCAGGGGGGTGCCCGGGCGGGACTGGGCCGCGGCGGCGAGGGCCGGGGCCGGGACCACGCCGATGACCGGGTAGCCGCCCGTGACCGGGTGGTCGGCCAGGAACACCACCGGCAGGCCGTCCGGGGGGACCTGGACCGAGCCCAGGACCATGCCCTCGCTCGGCAGTTCCCCGGACCGCGCCCGGCGCAGCGGCGGACCCTCCGTCCGCAGGCCGATGCGGTTGCTCGCCGGGGAGACCCGGTACACCGCCCGCGCCAGCGATCCCAGCGCGTCCGGCGCGAACCAGTCCGCCCGCGGCCCCGGCAGCAGCGGCAGCAGCAGTTCGGCGGGCGGCGCGGGCACCGGCAGGGCGTCCGCGCCCACCGCGGGCCCCGCCGGCACGCCCACCGGCAGCACCGCCCCCACCGTCAGCGGCGCCGGCCCCAGCCCGGACAGCAGGTCGGCGGACCGGCTCCCCAGCACCGCCGGTACGTCGAAACCGCCGCGCACCGCCACGTAGCTGCGCAGCCCCGCCGCGGCCCGGCCCACCTCCAGCACCGCCCCGGCCGGGACCCGTACCGGCGCGCCCCAGGCCGCCGGCCGGCCCGCGACCCGCACCGGGCAGGGAGCGCCCGTGACCACCGCCGTCACCGCCCCGCCCGCGGCCCGCAGCGCCACCCCGTCCATCGTGGTCTCCAGCGTCGCGGCCGATCCGGGGTTGCCCGCCAGCCGGTTCGCGAGCCGGTGCGCCGGCAGGTCCAGCGCACCGGAGTGCGGCACCCCCAGATGGGCACGGCCGGGCCGCCCGAGGTCCTGGACGGTGGTGAGCGCCCCCGGGCGCACCACCTTCAGGGCCGTCACGCCTCCTCCGCGAACCGCACCCGCGTGCCCGGCGCGAACAGCGCCGCCGGCTCCCGGTCCGGATCCCACAGCACCGCCTCCGTGGAGCCGATCAGCTGCCAGCCGCCGGGGGAGGAGCGCGGGTACACGCCCGCGTACGCGCCGGCCAGCGCCAGCGACCCCGCCGGGACCGCCGTACGGGGAGTGGCCCGGCGGGGTACGTGCAGCCGCTCCGGCAGGCCCGTCAGGTAGCCGAAGCCCGGGGCGAACCCGCAGAAGGCGACCCGGAAGACGGTGCCGGACACGATCCGGCCCACCTCCGGCTCCGCGACCCCCCACAGCCCGGCCACCTCCGCCAGGTCCGGCCCGTCGTAGCGCACCGGCACCGTCAGGAGCGGACCCGAGGATTCCGCAAGGGCGGGCACCTCCCAGCGCGCCAGCCGCGCGGCCAGCCCGGCCGGATCGGCCACCCCGTCCAGCAGCACGGTCCGCGCCGCCGGCACCAGCTCCCGTACGGAACCCAGGTCGCCCGCTTCCCGGCGGCGCAGCAGCTCCGCGTGCCAGGCCTCGGCCTCCGCACCCGAATCCAGCTCCAGCAGCAGGCCGTGCGCCCCCGCCCGCAGCACCCGCACGCTCACGCGAAGGCCTCCAGCCGCACCCCGGCCTCGGTCAGCCCGCGGCGGACCCGTGCGGCCAGCACGGCGGCCCCGGGGGTGTCCCCGTGCAGGCACAGGGACCGGCCCGGGACGCTGACCCGGCCGCCCCCCGCGGCCGCCACGGTGCCCGTCCCCGCCAGCGACAGGGCCTGCGCCAGCACCTCTTCCGGGTCCAGCAGCACCGCCCCCGGCTCCCCGCGCGGCACCAGCGTGCCCGCCGCCGTGTACGCCCGGTCCGCGAACGCTTCCGGCACCGGGGTCAGGCCCGCCTCCGCGGCGGCCGCCAGCAACTGCGAACCCGGCAGGCCCAGCACCGGCAGGGCCCCGGCGCAGGCCAGCCGGATCCCCGCCACCACCGCCCCGGCCTGCCCGGCGTCGTGCACGGTCCGGTTGTAGAGCGCGCCGTGCGGCTTCACGTACGACACCCGCGAGCCCGCGGCCCGCGCGAACACCTCCAGGGCGCCGATCTGGTACGCCACCTCGTCCGCCAGCTCCCGCGCGGGCACGTCCATCGCCCGCCGCCCGAAGCCCGCCAGGTCCCGGTAGGAGACCTGCGCCCCGATCCGCACCCCGCGCTCCGCCGCCAGCTCGCACACCCGGCGCATCGTGGACGGGTCGCCGGCATGGAAGCCGCAGGCCACGTTGGCGCTGGTGACCACGGACAGCAGGGCCTCGTCGTCGGTGAGCGTCCAGCGGCCGAAGCCCTCGCCCAGGTCGGCATTGAGATCGATCACGGGTGCCATGCCGTGAGGGTAGGGCAGCGCCCGGCGCCGCGGCCGCCGCGGGCCCCGCCGCGGCCCGGCCGGGGCCGCTGAGGCCCAGGACGAACCCGGCGTTTGGGTCGTTGTCCGTGCGACCGCCTAATCTTTCCGTGTGACCCTTCCTGCCCCGGCGAAAACCGCTCCGTCCCCGGCGCCGGGCCCGGCCGCCGACGAGGGCCTGGCCCGCCGGCTGCGTGCCCTGGCCTGCACCGCCCCGCTGCACGACCTCGACGTGCGCAAGGCCAACCTCGCCGGGGAGTACTCCGTGTACGCCATGGCCGAGGTGGCCCTCGCCGCCATCGACCTGGTCACGCTCAACATGGACTTCGACACCGGCGCCGACCACGAGCAGATGATCGCCCGGCTGCTGCCGCGCGTCGCCGCCCAGGCCCCCGCCCGCCCCGCCTCCGAGCACGAGCGGGTCGCCCGCTGGGTGCTGGAGAACCTGGTCAACGTGGGCAGCGTGGACCGCGGCTTCCGCGCCATCTACGGCACCTTCGGCCCCGACGGGGTCTACGTGCGCCGCGACTACGACTTCAAGCTCATCGAAGAGGTGCCCGGCCACGGCGGCGCGGTCTACCTGCGCACCACCGACGAGGCCGTCAACGTGCTCGTCGGCGCCCTCGACACCGACGTCACCAGCGCCCAGATCGCCGCCGAGGTCAAGCTGGAGGTCCTCATCAGCCGGGGCCGGCTCGCCGACGCCCAGCTCGCCGCCGAACAGGCCCGCTACCGGACCGTCCAGTACGCCGAGACCCTCCGCAAGACCCTCGACGCCACCCGGCGCAACGTGCGCGCGGTGGACTGGCTCCAGACCGTGCCCGACATGATCGCGGAGGCCCTGGACCACGTGGCGGACCGCTACCGCCACGAGAACGCGATCCTCACCAACATCCGCAGGGCCCGCGACGAGGCGGAGGACCCCGAGCACAAGCGGCGCGCCGCCGAGCTCGTCGACATCGTCAAGGACTGCATCCGCCGCCACACCCAGCTCCAGTCGCGGCTGCTGGAGGCCGGCCCGCTGTTCCGCGCCGAGCAGGACCGGCAGGCCTTCGCCGCCCCCGCCGCCCGCGCCGGCATCGACCTGTACGGGCAGCTCGTCGCGCCCCTGCTGCCGCTGCCCCTGGAGCAGGCCACCCGGGTCACCGACGCCTTCTTCGCGGCCGGCACCGGCCTGCGCACCCCGGTCTCGGTGCGCGTCGCCGACCTCGTCGAGATACTCCTCACCCCGCCCCTGGAGCGCGAGCACCTCGGCGCCGAGATGCCCGAGCCCGACCTCGTCGCCACCCCGGACGACAGCCGCTTCAGCGAGGAGCAGCTCGCCGCCGCCATGGAGCTGCTGGACCTGCCGCACGACGCGCCGCGCCGCCTGTCCGGGCTGCTGACCGACGCCCGCCGCCGCGACCCCGACCTGCCGTACCTGGTGGCCCTGCTCGCCGTGCACGCGGCCAGTCCCGCCGTCGGCACCGCGTACCGCCAGGGCGAGGAGCGCCTGCTCTTCGCCGTGGACGACGGCACCGAGCTGGACGACCCGGAGTTCGGCGGCGCCGACCTGATCGTCGGCACGGCCCTCCTCGACGCGGCCGGCATGGCCGCGGACCGTACGGAGGCGGCGTGACGGGACCCGCCCGCGGCCCGTACGCCGCAACGGCCGCCGCAACGGCCGTACCCGCCGAGACCGCCGGAACCGCCGCGCCACCCGCGCCCGGCCGGCCCGCACCCCGGGGTCCGCGGACCCCCTCCGCACCCCTCACCACCCGCACTGCCAAGGAGTCCCAGCCGTGAGCGACCACCACGCCGAGTACGCCGCGTGGAGCGAGCCCGAGGCGCCGGCCCCGGCCGCGTCGGCCGGGCCCGCAGCCGCGGCCGGGACCGTCACGCCCGCCGACGCCGCCGACGCGGCCCGGCTCGTCGCCTTCGGGCTCCAGCCCAAGCTGCCGCCCGCCCGCGACGCCGAGTACGCCGAACTCCTGCGCCGCTACCGCGAGGACTCCGCCTTCGCCCGCGTCACCGACGCCGTGGCCACCGGTCTCGGCCTGGTCGTCCTGGAGGTCTCCCCGCGCGCCGGTATGGCCGTCGCCGCCGGCGAGGACTCCGTGTTCGCCGTCCGCATGGGCGACTACGCCCGCCGCACCACCGCCGACTCGGGCGACCGCTTCCTGCACGGCCTCGCCCACCTCGCCGTGGCCGCCCTGGCCTTCCCGCGCCCCGAAGACCTCGCCGACGACGGCTACATCGGCCGCATCACCGTGAACGGGGTGGACGCCTTCGTCCGCCAGACCTGCCGCCGCCTCGAAGAGCGCGCCGCCGAGCAGGGCGAGAACACCGACCCCGCCTCCGACGCCCCCGGCCTGGAAGCCGCCTGGCGGGTCTACGCCCGCCGCAGCGCCACCGGCGCCACCAAGGACGCCCGCCGCCTCGCCGGCTCCACCACCGGCATCGTCGGCAAGGCCGCCGCCTTCCTCACCGAATCCGGCTTCCTGCAGCGCACCGGCGACGACTCCGGCGGCACCTACCGCACCACCGCCCGCTACCAGCTCCAGGTCCGCGACATGGCCGGCAGCGCCGCGATGGCCGAACTCCTCGAACTCGGCGTGGTCCCCGTGACCGACGGCACGGCGAGCCTGCTGCCGCCCCCCGAGGGCGACGACCTGGAACTGGCCGCCGACGCCGGCCTCCCGTTCCACGCCTGACCCCGCGCTCCCGCCCCCGCTCCCGCCGCGCCCCACGCCGTTCCCGAAGACACCACGAGAGTCCGCCGCCATGTACGAGCTGTCCCGGATCCGCCTCTACTCCATCGGTCCCGCCGGTGCCCGCTACGCCGACACCGTGCTCGACCTGCGCGGGGTCGGCGCGCCGGTGCCCCATCCGGCGCCCGCCCAGGCGGAGTTCTTCGAGGAGGAGCCGACCGGGCCGCTGCGCCGCCCGGCCCCCGCCGGCGTGCTCTTCCTGGAGAACGGCGGCGGCAAGTCCGTCCTGCTCAAGCTGATCTTCTCCGTCATGCTCCCCGGCCACCGCAACACCCTCGGCGGCGCCAGTTCCGGCGTCCTGCGCAAGTTCCTCCTCGCCGACGACTGCGGACACGTCGCCCTGGAGTGGCAGCACACCCAGACCGGCGAGTGCGTGGTCGTCGGCAAGGTCAGCGAATGGCGCGGCCGCCAGGTCTCCAACGACCCCCGCAAGTTCGCCGAGGCCTGGTACTCCTTCCGGCCCGGCCCCGGCCTGAGCCTGGACTCCCTCCCCGTCGCCGAGGCCACCTCCGTGCGCCCCGCCGCGGAGGGCACCTCCGGCGCCCAGGGCCGCCGCCGCACCATGAAGGGCTTCCGCGACGCCGTCACCGAGGCCGGGAAGTTCTACCCGCACCTCGACGTGTACTGGGAAGAGATCCACGACCGCTGGAACGAGCACCTCGGCGACCTCGGCCTCGACCCCGAACTCTTCCGCTACCAGCGCGAGATGAACGCCGACGAAGGCGAGGCTGCAGGCCTCTTCGCGGTGAAGAAGGACTCCGACTTCACCGACCTGCTGCTGCGCGCCGTCACCGACACCCGCGACACCGACGGCCTCGCCGACCTCGTCCACGGCTTCGGCAACAAACTCGGCCGCCGCTCCGAGCTCATGGCCGAACGCGACTTCACCGCCGGCTCGGTGGACCTCCTCGGCCGCATCGTCGAGTCGGCACACACCCGCGCCCGCGCCCGCGACGTGCACGCCGCCGCCGAACGCCGCACCCGCAGCCTGGCCCGCCGGCTGTCCGCCCGCGCCGCCGAGGAGCGGGGCCGCGCCGCCGACCTCGCCCAGCAGGTCACCGCCGCCGCCCACCAGGTCACCGAAGCCGAGTCCGCCCGCGGCCGCAGCTCCCTCATCGCCGCCGAACTCGCCTACCGGCACGCCTCCCTGGCCCTCCGCGCGGCCGAGAAGGCCGCCGCCGCCCAGAAGCGCGAACTCGCCGACGCCCGCACCCTCTACGCGGCCTGGCAGGCCGCCGAGGCCGTGCTGCGCCACCGCGCCGCCGCCGACCGCTCCGCCCGGGTCGCCGCCGCGATCCGCGAGGCCGAGCGCGACGCCGCCCCCGCCCTGGCCGCCCGCGCCACCGCCGCCGCCGAACTCGTACGCGCCCTCCACACCGCTGCCGAGGAGGGCGAACGCCTCGCCAACGAGGAAGAGGAACGCTCCGCCGGCCTCCAGGAGGCCGCCGAGGCCTCCCACCGCGATGCCACCGCCGCCGCGACCGCCGCCCAGCGCGCCCGCAGCGAAGCCGAGCACCTGCGCCAGCGCCTGGCCGAGGTCGAGCAGGAGACCGCCGAGGCCGTGCGCGCCGGCTGGCTCGACGACTCCGCACCCGACGCCGACCCGGCCCGCGCCGCACTCGCCGCCAGCGACGCCGAGAAGACCGCCGTCGCCGCCTGGGACGAGGCCCGCGAGGCCGCCCGCCGGGCCGCCGACACCGCCCGCGAGGCCGCCGCGGCCGAGTCCCGCGCCGAGCTCACCGCGGCCCGCGCCGCCGATGCCGCGGACGCCGCCGAAGCCGCCCACCAGGCCGAACACCGAGCCGCCGGGTCCCTCGCCGAGGCCCCCCGGCTCGCCGAACTTCTCGGCCTGCCCGTCCTCCCGGACGTGCCCCTGCCGCACCCCCGCACCAGCGCCGACAGCGGAGCCGCGGCCGCCGCGCCCGCCGCAGGTCCGCTGACCGCCGAGGACCTCGACCGCAACGCCGAGGACCTCAGGGAACTGCTCGACTCCGCGGTCACCGCCGCCGAACGCCAGCTGTTCGACCTGCGCACCGCGGCCGCCGACGACGCCCGCATCCTCGGCGCCCTCGGCGACGGCGGCCTGCTGCCGCCCGGCCCCGACGTCCTCGCAACCGTCGAGTACCTCGGCGAACACGGCATCCCGGCCCTGCCCGGCTGGCGCTACCTCGCCCAGTCCGTCGCCCCCGCCGACCACGCCGCCGTCCTCGCCGCCCGCCCCGAACTCGTCGACGGCGTGGTCATCACCGACCCCGACTCCCACAGCCGGGCCCGGGAGGTGCTGGCCGGCGCCGCCCTGCTGCCACGCTCCGCCGTGGCCGTCGGCACCGCCGCCGCCCTCCTCGCCCCCGTCCCCGCCGCCGACGCCGCCGACACCGGGGTCTTCCTCGTCCCGCCGAACCCGGCCATGCACGACGAGCACGCCGCCGACGAGGAACGCCAGGCCCTGCGCAGCCGCGCCACCGCCCGCGACACGGAGATCCGCGAGCTCGCCGCCCGCCTCGCCGGCGACCGGGCCCTCGCCGCCCGGCTCGGCTCCTGGCGCACCGGCTGCCCGCCCGGCCGCCTCGCCGAACTCGCCGCAGCCGCCCACGCCGCCCGCGCGTTCGCCCAGGAGGCCGAGGCCGAGCTCGCCGAAGCCCGTACCGCCCGCGCCGAGGCCGACGAAGCAGCCGCCGACACCGCCCGGGTCCGCGACGAGCGCCAGGACGCCGCCCAGCGCGCCCGCCGCGCCGCCGACGCCCTCGCCGGACTCGCCTTCCGGCTGCGCGAACGCGCCGGCTGGCAGTCCCGGCTGCGGGAACTCGCCGACGAGGCCGCCGAGTCCGAAGCCCGAGCCGAGGCCTGCATCGACCGCGCCCGCGCCGCCGACGAGGACCGCCGCGCCGCCCAGCGCGCCGCCGACGACGCCCGCCGCACCGCACGCGCCCTGCGCGCCGAGCGCGCCGAGATCGCCGGCGCCCCCGAACCGCTCCCCGAGAGCACCGGCCCGGCACCGAAGGCCTCCCTGCCCGCCCTCCGCGAGGCCTACCGCGCGGCCTCCCAGCTGTACGAGAAGGTCGGCGTCGGCGCCGACCTGCGTGCCGAGCAGGCCCGCGCCGAAAGCGACGAGAGCGCCGCCACCGCCGAACTCGACCGCCTCACCAACAAGGTCCGCACCCGCGCCGCCCAGCTCCTCGAGGGCACCGACGGCGCCGACGGCCCATCCCGCCAGGCCGCCGCGGCCCGCGCCGAGTCCCTCGTCCAGATGCTGGAGTCGCGCACCACCGCGGCGAGCGAGCAGCTCGGCCGGCTCCGCGGCGAGGCCGAACGGCTGGCCCCCGCCGAGGGCGAGGCCCACACCGACGACCTCCCCGAGGACCGGGTCCCCGAGGACGCCGAGCAGGCCCAGGCCCTGCTGCGCGCCGCCTCGGCCCAGCTCGCCGCCCACAGCAGCGCCGTCGAGAGCGCCAAGGCGGCCCACGCGGAACTGCTGCGCGCCCACCGGACCGCCGAGGACGGGGCCGGCGGCTTCGACGAAACCGCGGCCCTGCTGCGCGACCTGCTCCGTGAGAACCACCAGCAGGACGAGGAGGAGCCGGAGACCGGCCCGTACCCGGGCAGCCTGGAGGAGGCCCGGCAGTCCGCCGCCGAGGCCCGCCGCTCCCTGCGCGGCTGCGCCGCCGACCTGTCCGCCGCCGAGGCCGCCGTCCGCGACGCGAGCGACGTGCTCGTCCGCCACGCGAACGCCAACCGCTACGAGCAGGTCCGCACCCCGGCCCGCCAGCAGATCCGCGAGCTCCCGGCCGTCGCGCTCCCCGAGCACGCGGCCGCCTGGGCTGCGGCCTTCGCCCCCCGCCTGCGGGTCCTCACCGACGAGCTGGAGCAGCTGGAACGCAACCGCGACAGCATCGTCGACCGGCTGCGCGGCCTGGTCGAGTCGGCCCTGGCCACCCTCCGCTCCGCCCAGCGGCTCTCCCAGCTCCCCGAAGGACTGGGGGAGTGGTCGGGCCAGGAGTTCCTGCGCATCCGCTTCGAGGAGCCCGACCAGGCCACCCTGACCGAGCGCCTCGGCGAGGTCATCGACGAGGCCACCCGCTCGGCGGTGAAGAAGAACGCCTCCTTCGGCGAAGGCCGCCGCGACGGCATGTCCCTGCTCCTGCGCGGGGTGCAGGCGGCCCTCCAGCCCCGCGGCATCTCCGTCGAGATCCTCAAGCCGGACGCCGTGCTGCGGGCCGAGCGGGTGCCGGTGGGCCAGATGGGCGACGTCTTCTCCGGCGGCCAGCTGCTCACCGCCGCCATCGCCCTCTACTGCACGATGGCCGCCCTGCGCAGCAACGACCGCGGCCGGGACCGGCACCGGCACGCAGGCACCCTGTTCCTCGACAACCCCATCGGCCGCGCCAACGCGACCTACCTGCTGGAACTCCAGCGGGCCGTCTCGGACGCGCTCGGCGTGCAGCTCCTCTACACCACGGGCCTGTTCGACACGACCGCCCTGGCGGAGTTCCCCCTGGTCATCCGCCTCCGCAACGACGCGGACCTGCGGGCCGGCCTGAAGTACATCAGCGTGGAGGAACACCTGCGCCCCGGCCTGCCCCAGCAGGACCCGGAGGCTGCGGAGACGGTCCACGGCGAGATCACCGCGACCCGCATGTTCCGCCGCAGCCAGACCCCGGCCCCCGCCCAGGCCTGATCCGCCGCCTGCCCCGGCCCCGGGCCCGGACACCTCGTCCAGGCCCGGCCCGCCGCGCCCGCTCGCCTGCCCGCCGCCGAGCTCAGGCCGGTTGCGCGTCCGCCGTCCCGCCCGTCGCGCCTCCCTGCCCGTCGCGCCTTCCGCCCGCCGCCCCGCTCAGGCCCGGCTCAGCCGGCCCCCGCGTTGCCGTATTCGCGCGGCGCGGCGGGCCCGGCGGCGCTCCCGCCGCAGCCGCCGCGCCGTGCTGCTCGGCTCCGACACCACCCCGTTGCGCTGGTGCCACATCTGCCGGGTCACCCACACGTCCAGCACCCCCCAGGTCGCCACGATCGTCGCCGCGACCGAGCCCACGACCATCGGAAACGCCAGCCAGGACCCGGTGACCGTCAGGAAGAAGGTGACCGACCCCTGTATCAGCATCACCGACACCAGCAGCACCGCCCGCACCGCCGCCTCCCGCACCGGATCCGGCATCCGCCGCACCCCCACCGGGGACTCGACCCACAGCGGCCGCGGCCCCGACCCGGCCTGCGGCCGCTCCTGCGCGTCCCGGAACCCGTACCCGAACGAGACCCCCGAGCGGTACCCGTACCCCTCCGCGTCCCGCCCCGGGCCGACGCCCCCGGCCTTCTTCCCCGCCCCGGTGTCCCTCCCGTCCCCGGCCTTCTTCCCGCCCCCGATCCCCGCCCCGGCCCCTGCCCCCGTCGCGTACCGCTTCTCCAGGCCCATGCTCCGCTCACTCCCCACCCTGCGGCTCCCCGTGCCGCTCTGCCCGTTCTGTAGAGGAAGACGTACGACGGCCCCGCGGGATTCCCGCAAAGCGAAGACTTCCGGCCATCCACCCGATCGGGTGAACTGACGCCTCACCAGGTGTCATGTGCCACATTTCGGGCCGCTCCTGACGGGAAGTATCGGACAAGTGGTGATCTTCATCCGGGCGCCCGGCTGAAAACGTCCGGACACGCCTTCGAGTTGTCTGTGGCGCAGTAGTAGGCTCACGCCGTTTATTGACGGAACACCGACCCCGCACAAGGGGGTTGAGCTGGGGGAGGCCATGCGCTTTCGCGGGAAGTCCATCCGCCGGAAGATCGTGGCGCTGCTGGTCGTGCCGCTCGTGTCCCTCAGCGCCCTCTGGGGTTTCGCCACCGTGATCACGGGCCGCGAGGCAGCCCAACTCCTCGATGTCGCGTATGTCATCGGTAAGGTCGGCTACCCCATCGAGGACGTCGTACGCGTCATCCAGAAGGAGCGCCGCCAGACCCTCGTCCTCCTCGGCGACCCCCGCTCCTCCGAGGCCGCCGCCGAGCTCCAGCGCCGCCGCGCCGCAACGGACCGCGAAATAGCCGACATCCGCGCCGACGCCCTCGACCCCGAGGTCGCCGAGGAGCTCTCCCCGGCCGCCGCCCAGCGCCTCCGCTCGATCATGGACGCCTTCGAGGGCATCGAAGCCCTCCGCAACTCGGTGGACCGCACCCAGGTCGAGCCCGCCCAGGCCCTGGAGCTCTACAACCGCCTCGTGGACCCCTGCTACGCCTTCCTCATGAACCTCCACGCCCTGGAGAACGTGGAGATGGACAAGCAGGGCCGCGCCCTCGTCGGCATCACCCGCGCCCGCGAGACCCTCTCCCGCGAGGACGCCGTGATCGCCGCCGCCCTCGCGGCCCGCAGCGTCAGCACCCAGGACGCCCGCCTGGTCTCCGACGCCATCGCCAACCGCAACCTGCTCTACGAGACCAACCTCGCCATCCTCCCCGCCGAGGACCGCCAGGAGTTCGAGCAGTACTGGCGCGGCCCGGTCACCCAGCCGCTGCGCGACGCCGAGGAGAAGCTCCTCGCCCAGGGCGCCACCCGGCATCCGCGCGCCGTGGAAGAAACGGCCTGGGACACCATGTCCGAGAAGGTCCTCCACGACCTCGCCGAGATGGGAACCGCCGCCGGAGACCGCTACCAGGCGCGCGTCGAGCCCGTGGCCGTCGGCGTCCTCGTCCAGGCCGCCGTCGCCGGAGTGCTCGGCTTCCTCGCCCTCGGCCTGTCCGTCTTCCTCTCCATACGCATCGGCCGCGAGCTGGTCCGGGACCTGTCCCGGCTGCGCAAGGAGGCCCACGAGGTCTCCGGGGTGCGTCTGCCCAGCGTGATGCGGCGGCTCGCCGCCGGCGAGATGGTCGACGTCGAGACCGAGGCCCCGCGCCTCGAATACGAGAAGGACGAGGTCGGCCAGGTCGGCCAGGCCCTCAACACCCTCCAGCGCGCAGCCGTCGAAGCCGCCGTCAAGCAGGCCGAGATGCGCCGCGGGGTCGCCGAGGTCTTCGTCAACCTCGCGCGCCGCAACCAGGTGCTGCTGCACCGCCAGCTCACGCTCCTCGACGCCATGGAGCGGCGCACGGAGGACACCGAGGAACTCGCCGACCTCTTCCGCCTCGACCACATGACCACCCGCATGCGCCGGCACGCCGAGGGCCTGGTGATCCTCTCCGGCTCCGCGCCCTCCCGGCAGTGGCGCAAGCCGGTCCAGCTCATGGACGTGGTCCGCGCCGCCGTCGCCGAGGTGGAGGACTACGAGCGGATCGAGGTGCGCCGACTGCCGAGGCTCGGCATCACCGGGCCCGCCGTCGCCGACGTCACCCACCTGGTGGCCGAACTGCTGGAGAACGCCACGGTGTTCTCGCCCCCGCACACCGCCGTCCACGTGCACGGCGAGCGCGTGGCCAACGGCTTCACCCTGGAGATCCACGACCGCGGCCTCGGCATGAACAGCGAGGCCCTCCTCGACGCGAACCTCCGGCTCGCCGAGACCCCCGAGTTCGAGCTGTCCGACACCGACCGGCTCGGCCTGTTCGTCGTCAGCCGGCTCGCCCAGCGCCACTCCATACGCGTCTCCCTCCAGCCCTCTCCGTACGGGGGCACCACCGCGGTGGTCTTCCTGCCGGCCGCGCTGCTCACCGAGGCCCCCGACACCAACGGCGTCGGCTTCCGCCTCGACGGGCCGGACCGCAGCGCCCGCAGCGCCTCGCCCGGCATCGGCAGCGCCGGCCGGACGGCCCCCAAGGTCATCGGCCCGGCCGCCGGACCCGCGGCCGGCCGGCCGGGCCTCGCCGGCGTGCCCTCCCAGGAGCTGCCCGGCCCGGCCGTGGTCCTGGAGGGACCGGTCAACGGGCCGGTGGAGCTGGAGGCCCCGATCGGCTCCCTCGGCCTTGAGGGCCTGGAGGAGGCCGGCATCCTGGGCCCGGTGCCCGGGCTCGACACCGCCGGCGGCCCGCGCGGCGGCCTGCTCGGCAACGGCCGCGAGGTCGTGCGCGATTCCCTACGGGATTCCGTACGGGAGACATCGCGCGAGCCGGGTCCGCGCCGCCCGACCGGCCCCGTCCGGCTGGAGAGCGCCCGGCACGAGGTCCCGGACCCCGACGGGACCGGGTCGGCGGCGGACGGGCCGGTCCCGCTGCCGCGGCGCCGGCGTCCCCCGACGCTGGTGGCCGAGCACGGCCGCCGGGTGACCACCCGGCCGGTGTCCGTGGTCCGGCAGCCCTCGGGGGCGGACGCTGGCTCGCTCCCCGGCCCGCGCAAGGGCAACGGCATCGACAACGGCGTCGGCAACGGCGTCGGCAACGGCATCCGCAGCGGGAACGGCGTAGGCGACGGCATCGGCCTCGACGGGGGGACCGACAACGGACTCGGCAGCGGCAACGGGCGCGGCAGCGCGGCCGGCGCCGGCCGCGGCCCGGGCGGCGAGCCCGGGCCCGCAGCGGGCGGACTGCCCCGCCGGATCCGGCAGGCCAGCCTCGCCCCGCAGCTCAAGGACACCCCCGCCCGCCCGGTGGACCCCGGCCCGGCCGAGGACCGCGACGCCGAGCAGGTGCGCAGCCGGATGGCCGCGCTCCAGCGCGGCTGGACCGCCGCCCGCCGCCAGAACGAGGGCCGGGAGGACCAGGACGAAGGGCAGGACGAGGCCCGGAGCGGAGCCCGGAGCGGCGACCGCCCGGACGCCGACCGGAACGAAGGCCGGAACGAAGGCCGCAGCGAGCGCCCCGACCAGGGCGGCAGCGAGGCCCGCGAGGACAGCCGGGACGGGAAAACCGCAGGTCGCGCAACCGCGGACCGCGAAACCGGCGTCCCGCACCACGATGGCCATCAGCGTGACGGCCACGACGCACGACGGAACACACCGGAGGGGGACGGTCGATGACCGAACCGAAGACCGCAGCGCACGAGTCCGCGAACCGCGAGGCCGGCCGCCTGAACTGGCTCCTCGACGAGCTGGTCGACCGGGTGGGCAGCATACGCAAGGCGGTGGTCCTCTCCGGCGACGGCCTGGCCACCGGCAGCTCCAAGGCGCTGACCCGCGAGGACAGCGAGCACCTGGCGGCCGTGGCCTCCGGATTCCACAGCCTGGCCAAGGGGGTCGGCCGCCACTTCGAGGCAGGCAAGGTCCGCCAGACCGTGGTCGAGCTGGAGGACGCGTTCCTCTTCGTCACGGCCGCCGGTGACGGCAGCTGCCTGGCCGTGCTGGCCGACGCGGACTCCGACGTGGGCCAGGTCGCGTACGAGATGACCCTCATGGTCAAGCGAGTGGGCGACCACCTGGCGACCGCGCCGCGCACCGGACTGCCCGCCGGCGGGTGAGTCGGACCGCATGAGTGCAACTGGTCAGGACGGGGTCCGCAAGGACCCCGCCGACGACTCCGGAGCCCCGTACGCCTCCCCGGCCCCGGCCCCGCACGACCCCCGGACCCCGGACGGCCGCCCGGCCGCGGACGCCGGCTCCCCGGCGGACCGGGACCCGGACGGGTACCCGGACCCGTACGCGGACCCGGAAACGGACCCCGCCTCGGAAACCGCCCCGGAACCGGACCCTGAAACGGCCCCCGACCCCGACCCCGACGACGGCCACTGGTTCGACGACGAGGCCGGACCGGTCGTCCGCCCGTACGCGATGACCCGCGGCCGCACCAGCAGCGTGGGCCAGCACCGCCTGGACCTGATCGCCCTGGTGGTCGCCGAGGAAGCCGCGCACGACCCGGTCTGGGACCAGACCCTGTCCCCGGAGCACGCGGACATCCTCGGCCTCTGCATGATCAGGCCCCAGTCGGTCGCCGAGCTCGCGGCCGAACTCGACCTCCCCATCGGGGTGGTCCGGGTCCTGATCGGCGACCTGGTCGAGGACGCACTGGTCCACGTGACCCGGCCGGTGCCCCCGGCCGAACTGCCCGACGAATCCGTTCTGCGTGAGGTGATCGATGGCCTTCGGGCGCTCTAGCCGGCTGACCGCCGTCCGCGGTACCGGCACCCCCGCCCCCGCGGTCGAACCGCTGACCCTCAAGATCCTCGTCGCGGGCGGCTTCGGCGTGGGCAAGACCACCCTCGTCGGCGCGGTCAGCGAGATCCGCCCCCTGCGCACCGAGGAGCGGCTCTCCGAGGCGGGCCGGCCGGTGGACGACACCGACGGGATCCCCGGCAAGCACACCACCACCGTGGCCATGGACTTCGGCCGGATCACCCTGCGCGAGGACCTCGTCCTCTACCTGTTCGGGACCCCCGGCCAGGACCGCTTCTGGTTCCTGTGGGACGAGCTGGCCCAGGGCGCCCTGGGGGCCGTGGTGCTCGCCGACACCCGCCGCCTGGAGGACTGCTTCGCCGCGGTCGACTACTTCGAGCGGCGCGGCATCCCCTTCCTGGTCGCCGTCAACTGCTTCGACGGCGCGCAGCGGCACCCGGTGGAGACGGTCCGCGCGGCCCTCGACCTCGACCCGCACGTGCCGCTGGTGCTGTGCGACGCCCGCTCCCGGGACTCCGTCAAGGAGGTGCTCGTCGGGGTGGTGGAACACGCGATGTCAATGGCCCGCACCCGCCGCCACACCGCCGGCATCTGACAGCGCACGGCCCGTACGCACACGGGGCGGCCCGTACCCCCGCCGACTGGGGTACGGGCCGCTGCTCTCGTGGGGGGTCGCAGTCCCGCGTGCCCCGTGACCGGTACGCGGACTGTGGAGGCAGTGTTCACCTGCCGTGACGGGCCGTCAAGGACCCCGGCACGGGTGGGTTTCCCCGCGGACTGCCGCCGAACTCCCTTCTGCACGAAGGAGCCTGGTCCCGGCGGTCCCGACGCCGTTCCGCTCGCCGCGGCCGGGCCCCTCGGCCGGGCCCCTCGGCCGGGCCCCGCGACCGGGCCCCGCGCCCGGCCCCCCGCCGGGCCCCGGCTCACCGCACCGCGACGACCGCCGAGCCGTGCCCGAACAGCCCCTGGTTCGCGGAGATCCCCACCCGCGCCCCGGGCACCTGGCGGGCTCCCGCCGTGCCGCGCAGCTGCCAGGTCAGCTCGCAGACCTGGGCGATCGCCTGGGCCGGCACGGCCTCCCCGAACGAGGCCAGCCCCCCGCTGGGGTTGACCGGGATCCGCCCGCCCAGCGCCGTCGCCCCCTCCCGGACCAGCTTCGCCCCCTCGCCCGCCCCGCACAGCCCGATGTCCTCGTACCACTCCAGCTCCAGGGCGGTGGACAGGTCGTACACCTCGGCCAGCGAGAGGTCGCCCGGCCCGAGCCCGGCCTCCTCGTACGCGGCGCGGGCCAGCGCGGACCGGAGGCTTCCGGGGGCCGGGTCCACCGCGACCGCGGAGTCGGTGGCGATGTCCGGCAGGTCCAGCTCGGTCCGGGGGTAGGAGGGGGTGACCGTGGCGACGGCCCGGATCCGCACCGGGTCGGCCACCCCGCGCGCCCGCGCGAAGTCCATGCTCGCCAGCACCAGCGCCGCGGCCCCGTCCGAGGTCGCGCAGATGTCGAGCAGGCGCAGCGGGTCCGCGACCACCGGGGAGGCCGCCACCTCCTCGGCCGAGACCGGCGTACGGTAGCGGGCGTGCTGGTTGAGCGCGCCGGCAGCCGCGTTCTTCACCTTGACCAGCGCGAAGTCCGCTTCGCTGTCCCCGTGCAGGGCCATCCGGCGGCGCGCGTACAGGCCGAAGTAGGCCGGGTTCGTGGCCCCCAGCACCCGGAAGCGCAGCCAGTCCGGATCGTCCGGCCGCTCCCCGCCCGCCGGGGCGAAGAACCCCTTGGGCGCCGCGTCCGCACCCACCACCAGCACCACGTCCGCCAGCCCGGCCAGGATCTGGGCGCGGGCCGTGGCCACTGCCTGCGCCCCGCTCGCGCAGGCCGCGTACACGCTGGTCACCCGGGCCCCCTGCCAGCCGAGCGCCCGCGCGAAGGTGGCCCCCGCGACGTAGCCGGGATAGCCGCCGCGCACGGTGTCCGCGCCGACCACCGACTGCACGTCCGTCCAGTCCAGCCCGGCGTCGGTGAGCGCGGCCCGCGCGGCGGCGGTCCCGTACGTCACGAAGCTGCGCCCCCACTTGCCCCACGGGTGCATCCCGGCCCCGAGGACCGCCACGTCGCCGCTCACGAGCCCTCCCGCACGCCGTGCGGCCGGGCCGCCCCCGCCACGGGCCTGAAGTGCCAGGTGGTGCGGACGCCCCCGGAGTCCTCGTCGAGCACGCCCGGCACCACCTCCACCTCCATGCCCACGGCCAGGTCCGCGACCGTCACCCCGGGCGCCGCCTGGCCGAGCACCACCATCCGCTCGGCCGCCAGCTCCACCGCGACCAGGGTGTACGGCTCCCAGGGCTTCGCCGGGTCGGAGACGTAGGGCGCGGGCGGGCGGTAGCGGCCGTCCGTGTAGGACCAGACCGTGCCGCGCCGGGAGAGCGGGACCTCCGCCAGCTCCTCCCCGGCGCAGTGCGGATTGCGGCAGAAGGAGTCCTCGCGCGGGAAGAACACCGAGCCGCAGTCCGTGCACCTGGTGCCCAGCAGCCTGAACTCCCGTCCGCCGGAACCGTCTTCGGCCGGTGCCTCCTCGGTGAACCAGCCGGCCACGACCGGTGTGCGTGTGCGCGCCAAGACCCCTCCCGGACAGAACCGCCCGGCGGACCGGACGCCTGACGTCACGTCAACTGACGGAACGTCAGAAGTCTGCCACGTTGCGGTCGTTCTCGGCGAGCCACTTGGCGGCGGTCTCGGCCAGTTCCGCGTCCCGGCCCGCCAGCATCATCCGGATCATCTGCGCGTCCCCGCGCAGCGACCAGGCCGGATGCCCGAACGTGGCCGGGTTGTTCCCCTCGATCAGGAAGTGCGCCGGCCAGGCCGTGCCGTAGCCGATCAGGGGCAGCGCCAGGGCGTACCGCCGCCGCCCCCGGACCAGGCCGTACGCGCTCACGGCGAGACCGGTCAGCGTGCCCGCGAGGTGCACCCAGCGGGTCGCGGCCCGCGCGTGCATCGCGACGTAGTACGGCCAGAACTCCTCGTACGATCCGAAAACACGGCTCTTCGTCATGGCCGCACCGTACTCACCCGCGGGCCGGCCGGGTACGCACCGGGAGGTCGAAATACGTCTCCGGATAGGCCTCGGGCCGGAAGGTGAAGTGCCACCACTCCTCGGGCAGGTTCACGAACCCCTGCTCCTCCAGGGTCCGCCGCAGCAGCTCCCGGTGCCCCCGCGGTACGCCCTCAACCAGCGGGTTCGCGGTGTGCGCGAGCGGGTCGAAGCAGTCGAACCCGGTGCCCATGTCCACCGAACCGTCGGGATCCCGCTGCCCGGCCCCGGCGGCGCACGGCCCCGCACCCGCTGAGGCCCCCGGCCCGGTCCAGGGCCCCGGATCCCGGCCGGGCAGCCGCACCAGCGTCACGTCCACCGTGCTCCCGCGGCTGTGCCCGGACCGGGCGGCGATGTACCCCTCGGCGAACAGGCGGGACTTCGGCACCCGCGGATGGAACGCCGCCCGCACCGCCGGATCCTCGGGCTCCGCCGCCCAGCGCACGAACCGGTCCACCGCCCGCTGCGGCCGGTAGCAGTCGTACACCTTCAGCGAGTACCCGCGGCGCAGCAGGACCCGCTGCGCCCGCCGCAGCGCCCGGGCCGCCGGCCGGGCCAGCAGGCACACCGGCTCCTCGTACCCGTCCACCGGCCGCCCGGTGAAGTTCCGCCCCGTCGCGTACCGCATGTCCTGAAGCACCGTCGGATCCACCGCCCGCAGGTCCGCGAACGGCAGCTCCCGCCCCACCTCCCTCCCCGGCCCGGCAGCAGACCCCCGCGCCCCCGCGGGCGGCACCAGCAGAGCGGCGAGCGCGAGGCCCGCCACGGCAACGACCGGAATTCTCATGCCCTTTCCCCTACCATCGCGGGGTGTCAGCACCCGTGAAGGACTCGCACTGTTCCAGCTGCGGCGCCGCCCACGCCTCGACGGCGTGGCCCCGCACCTGTCCCGCCTGCGGCTCGGTCGCCTACCGCAACCCGCTGCCGGTGGCCGTGGCCCTCCTGCCCGTGGAGGACGAGCACGGCACCGGCCTCACCGTGATCACCCGCACCATCCAGCCCGCACTCGGCGGCGTCGCCCTTCCCGGCGGTTTCATCGACCACGGCGAGGACTGGCGGGACGCGGTCGTGCGCGAACTGCGCGAGGAGACCGGCATCGAGGCCCCGGCCACCGACGTGGTGCTCGCCGACGCCCTCAGCTCCCCGGCCGGCCACCTGCTCGTCTTCGGCCTCCTCCCGCCCCGCCCGGCCGCCGCCCTGCCGCCCTCGGCCCCCACGGACGAAACCTCCGGTCGGCACGTCCTGCACGCGCCCGAGGAACTCGCCTTCCCCCTCCACACCCTGGCCGCCGCCCGCTGGTTCGCCGGCGCCTACCCCGCCCGCTGAACGGTCCGCCGCCCCCGGCCACCGGCCGTTCCACCCCGCCCCGCCCCTCACCCCGGCCCGCAGCCCCGACCCCCTCATCCGGCACCCCGGGCACCCCGGCCCCGCCCCGGGGAAACCCCTCAGACCCCCCGCACCCGCACCGCCATCCCCACCGGCAGCCCGTCCTCCCGTTCCACCTCCACCTGCCCGTCCCGCCAGCGCGTCACGAACCGCTCCACCGGCGGCACCTCCCACCCGTCCCCCGGATCGCGCACCAGCAGCCCGTTCCCGGTCCGCCCCAGCGCCGGGGCCCACACCTCCAGCTCCGTGGCGCCGTCCGCGCCCCGCACCGGCAGCACCGCACCGGCCCGCGCCAGCACCGGGATCCGGCCCGGCGGCGCGTCCACCAGCACCTGCCCCGGCCCCTCGTACGCGGCCCCCGTCGCCGTGTCGTACCAGCGGCCCCGGGGCAGCCGCACCGCCCGCCGGTCCGCCCCGCACTCCAGCACCGGCGCCACCAGCAGCGCGTCCCCGAGCAGGAACGCGTCCTCGCAGTCCCGCAGCGCCCGGTCCCCGGGGGTCCGCCACCACACCGGCCGCACGTACGGCGCCCCGGTCCGCCGCGCCAGGTGCGACAGGGTCACGAAATACGGATGCAGCCGCTCCCGCTCCGCCAGCACCGCCCGCGCATGCTCCAGCACCTCCGGCCCGAACTCCCACGGCTCCCGCCGGCCCGCCCAGATCGCTGCATGCGTGCGGAACAGCGGCAGATAGGCCCCGAGCTGGAACCACCGCAGGTACAGCTCGGGAGAGGGCGAGCCGCCGAACCCGCCCACGTCCGGACCCGAGTACGGGATCCCGCACAGCCCCAGCCCCAGCACGAGCGCCAGCGAGGCCCGCAGCCCCGGCCAGCTGCTCTCCACGTCCCCCGACCAGGTCCCCCCGTACCGCTGCAGCCCGGCCCACCCCGACCGGGAGAACAGGAACGGCCGCTCCGCCGGACGCAGCCGGACCAGGCCCTCGTACCCGGCCCGCGCCATGGCCAGCCCGTACACGTTGTGCGCCGCCCGGTGGTCCCCGGGACTCCCGTCCAGCGCGTGCTGCGCCGACCGCGGCAGGGTCATGTCGCCGAACGGCGTGAACGACACCGGCTCGTTCATGTCGTGCCACACCCCCGCGAACCCCTGCGCCAGCCGCTCCGCGTACTGGTCCCCCCACCAGGCCCGCACCGGCGGATGCGTGAAGTCCGGATACGCGCACGCTCCGGGCCACACCACCCCCCGCACCTCCCGGCCCTCCGCGTCCCGTACGAACGCACCGGCCGCCCGGCCCGACTCGTACAGCGGGTTCCCGGGCTCCGCCGGCACCGCCGGATCCACGATCGACACCAGCCGCACCCCCTGCTCCCGCAGCTCCGCGGCCAGCTCCGGCAGCCGGGGGAAGCGCTCCTCGTCCACCGTGAACACCCGGTGCCCGTCGTAGTGGTCGATGTCCAGGTGCAGCGCCGCCAGCGGCAGCCCCCGCGAGCGGTAGTCGGCCACCACCCGCCGCACCTCCTCCGCGCTGCCGAACCCCCAGCGCGCGTGCTGGTGCCCCAGCGCCCACGACGGCGGCACCGCCGCCCCGCCGGTGAGCCCCGCCCAGCCCTGCAGCACCCGCGCCGGGGTGCCGACCAGCACCCAGGTGCGCAGCGGGCCGCCGTCCATGCGCAGCTCGCAGCCGCCCGGCCGGTCCTGGCCCGAACCCGCCCCCTCCTCGCCCTCGTGCAGGGTCACCCGGCCGTCCCACGTGTTGTCGTGGAACACCAGGTGCGTCCCCGCGTCCGCGACCACCAGCTGCACCGGCATCGTCAGGTACAGCGGATCGTCGCCGGGCCCGAAACCGCCCCGCGGATCGGTGTTCCACAGCCGGTACGAGCCGTCCCGCAGCCGCGGCCCGGCCGCCCTCCCGCCCAGCCCGAAGAACCTCGCGTCCGGCGCCACCTCGGACCGCTGCACCCAGCGCGCCGGCCCCTCCCCGGACACCGGCTCCCACCAGCGCGGCGGCAGCTCCCGGCGGAGCACCGCCCCGCCGGGGGTGCGCACCTCCACGGCCCCGTTCCGGGAGATCGCCACCGTCACCCGCTCCGAGACCACCCGCCAGCCGCCCTCGGTGTCCGGCTCCAGCTCCGCCCGCCCGTCCGCCTCCGGACCGTCCCCGGCCAGCCCGTACGAGGGGGTGGGCCCGGCCCCGTCCCAGCCCCAGAACACCGCCCCGCCCACCGCGACCCGCACGGTCAGCCGCGACCGTGCGAAATGCAGCACCCCGCCGCCCGGCCGCGGGTCCGCCCCCGTCAGCGGCCCCGGCACCCTCGCCCGCTCCGCACCCCGCGCCGGCAGCGCGGCCGCATCGGCCCGCCGGTGGCGCCAGGCGGCACCCCAGGCACTCCGCCCGCGCACCGATCCGAGGTCTTTCACCGCACGCAGAAGATCACGACCGTCCATGGCGCTCACCCTGCCATCCGCACCCAGGCCAGGAGGGTCCGTTCAACTGTCGTTCACCCACATTCGGACCGCTTGTGGCCATGGCTGATGGCTCTGGTGCGGGAGACGATCACATGGCATCGTCCCTGTGAGCCTCCACGCGCCACCCACCGCGCGGTGGCACCGTACGCACACGAAGCGCAGAGCCGCAGACCCCGGGAGCCGACCCCATGACCTCAGCCACGTCCCAGCCCTTGTGGTCGCCGGGCCCCGAGCGGATCGCCGCCGCCGCGGTGACCCGCTTCCAGGAATGGGCCGCAGAACGCTACGGAGCCCCCGCCGAGGGCGGCTACCACGCCCTGCACCGCTGGTCCGTCGACGAGCTCGACACCTTCTGGCAGGCCGTGGCCGCATGGTTCGACGTCCGCTTCGCCACCCCGTACGAAGAGGTCCTCGGCGACCGCTCCATGCCCGGCGCCCGCTGGTTCCCCGGCGCCACCCTCAACTACGCCGAGCACGCCCTGCGCGCCGCCGAGGACCCGGCCCGCGCCGAGGCCCCGGCCCTGCTCTGCGTGGACGAGACCCACGAGCCGGTGCCGGTCAGCTGGGCGGAACTGCGCCGCCAGGTCGGCTCCCTCGCCGCGGAGCTCCGCGCCCTCGGCGTGCAGCCCGGCGACCGGGTCAGCGGATACCTGCCCAACATCCCCGAAGCCGTCGTCGCCCTCCTGGCCACCGCCGCCGTCGGCGGCGTGTGGACCTCCTGCGCCCCCGACTTCGGCGCCCGCAGCGTCCTGGACCGCTTCCAGCAGGTCGAGCCGGTCGTCCTCTTCACCGTCGACGGCTACCGCTACGGCGGCAAGCAGCACGACCGCACCGACACCGTGGCCGAACTGCGCCGCGAACTGCCCACCCTGCGCGCCGTCGTGCACATCCCGCTGCTCGGCACCGCCGCCCCGGAAGGCACCCTGGAATGGTCGGCGCTCACCGCCGCCGACACCGAGCCGGTCTTCGAGCACGTCCCCTTCGACCACCCGCTGTGGGTCCTCTACTCCTCCGGCACCACCGGCCTGCCCAAGGCCATCGTCCAGTCCCAGGGCGGCATCCTCCTCGAACACCTCAAGCAGCTCGGCCTGCACTGCGACCTGGGCCCCGAGGACCGCTTCTTCTGGTACACCTCCACCGGCTGGATGATGTGGAACTTCCTCGTCTCCGGCCTGCTCACCGGCACCACCGTGGTCCTGTACGACGGCAGCCCCGGCTTCCCGGACACCGGCGCCCAGTGGCGGATCGCCGAGCGCACCCGCGCCACCCTCTACGGCACCTCCGCCGCCTACGTGATGGCCTGCCGCAAGGCCGAGGTGCACCCCGGCCGGGACTTCGACCTGTCCGCCGTCAAGTGCGTGGCGACCACCGGCTCCCCGCTGCCCCCCGACGGCTTCCGCTGGCTGCACGACGAGGTCGCCGAGGACCTGTGGATCGCCTCCGTCAGCGGCGGCACGGACGTGTGCAGCTGCTTCGCCGGCGCCGTCCCGACCCTCCCGGTGCACATCGGCGAGCTCCAGGCCCCCTGCCTCGGCACCGACCTCCAGTCCTGGGACCCGGCCGGCAAGCCGCTCACCGGCGAGGTGGGCGAGCTCGTCGTCACCAACCCCATGCCCTCGATGCCGATCCGCTTCTGGAACGACCCGGACGGCAGCCGCTACCGCGACAGCTACTTCGAGATGTTCCCCGGGGTCTGGCGGCACGGGGACTGGATCACCCTCACCGACCACGGCTCGGTCGTCATCCACGGCCGCTCCGACTCCACCCTCAACCGCCAGGGCGTGCGGATGGGCTCCGCCGACATCTACGAGGCCGTGGAACGCCTCCCCGAGATCAGGGAATCCCTCGTCATCGGCCTGGAGGAGCCGAACGGCGGCTACTGGATGCCCCTGTTCGTCCACCTCACCCCCGGCGCCGCCCTCGACGAGGACCTGATCGACCGGATCCGCCGGACCATCCGCGAGGAACTCTCCCCGCGGCACGTCCCGGACGAGGTCATCGAGGTCCCCGCCATCCCGCACACCCTCACCGGCAAGCGCCTGGAGGTCCCCGTCAAGCGCCTCCTCCAGGGCACCGCCCTGGAGAAGGCCGTCAACCCGGGCTCCGTGGACGACGCCGGACTCCTGCGCTTCTACGAGGAGCTGGCCCGCACCCGCAAGTGACCCGGCCCGCCCGGGCGGGGGGAGACCCCGGCCCGGGCCCCGGACCCGCGGGGAGCCTCAACCCCCGTACGTGGCCTCGGACTCGCCCAGCACCCCGGCGAAGTCCGAGGCCAGCCGCTGCGCGTCGGCCGGCTCCAGCGCCGCCGTCGTGATCCGCACCGCGGGCGGGCCGGCGATGCGGAACCGCTGGCCCGCCGCCACCCACCAGCCGTGCGTGCGCAGCCCGTTCACCACCGCCGACTCGTCCCGCACCGGCACCCACACGTTGAGCCCGCTGGCCCCGACCGCCGCGATCCCGTACCTCCCGAGCGCACCGATCAGCGCCGCCCGCCGCTCCGCGTACGCCGCCTCCGCCCGCGCGACCAGCAGCTGCGCCGCCGGGTCCGCCATCACCCGGGCCACCGTCTCCTGCAGGATGTGGCTGACCCAGCCCGAGGTCAGCAGCAGCCGGCCGTCGTGCCGGGCCAGCGTGGTCGGATCACCGGCCAGGGCCGCCCACCGCAGGTCGATGCCCAGGTGCTTGGAGACCGTGCGCACGTGCGCCCAGCGGGGCATCCCGCCGGCGGTGAGGGAGTGCAGCGGAACCCCCGCCACGTCGGCATTGTGATCGTCCTCGATCACCAGCACCTCCGGGAAGCCCGCCAGCACCGCCACGAGTGCGTCCCGGCGGCCCGCCGTGAACCGTCCCCCGGTGGGGCACTGGGCGCGCGGGCTGCACACCACCGCCCGCGCCCCGGCGCGCAGCGCCCGCCCCAGCTCCTCCGGCCGCATCCCCTCCTGGTCCACCGCCACCGGCAGCATCCGCAGCCCCAGGGCCGGCACCAGGTCCAGCAGGTGGTGGAAGCCCGGATCCTCCACGGCCACGGCGTCACCCGGCTTCAGCTCCGCGGACAGCAGCCGTGCGATGCAGTCCAGCGCGCCGTGCGCGAAGGTCACCGGCCCGTCCGGCACCCCGTCGCGGTCGAACCACGCCCGGGCCGCCTCCTCCAGGTGCGGGAGCCGGGGGCTGCCCCGGTGCGACCCGTGGACGGGGGAGACCTCCGCCGGGGGAGCGAGCACCGGCAGCAGGGCGGGATCGGGATGCCCGCCGGCGAGATCGCGCACGCCGTGGGGGACCCGCGGCGGCCGCCGGGACCCGACCGCGGGTGCGTGCGCCACCACGGTCCCGCCGCGCCCGCGCGTCACCACGATCCCGCGGGACCGCAGCTCCTTGTACGCGGTCGCCACGGTGCCCGGACTGACCCCGAGCCCGTCCGCGAGCCGGCGCACCGGGGGCAGGGCGGTGCCCGGCACGAGGGCGCCCTCGGCGACCCCGCGCTCGACCGAGGCGGCGATCTCCCTGGCGGTCGTACCGGCGAAGGAATATTGTGTTGTCACGTACATGATTATGTACCGATACAAAGTGCACGTCAACGGGGGGATTCCGTGAGCACCAGCACCCGCAGCACCACCCCAGCAGCAAGCACCCGCAGGGCCGCCCTGCACGCCCGCATCCCCGGCGGCCCCGACGGCCGCCGGGTCCTCGTCATCTCACTCGTCGACAAGACCGGCACCGGCCTGTGGGCCGGCACCTCCGTCCTCTACTTCTCCACCGTGGCCGGCCTCGGCCTCGCCCAGGTCGGCCTCCTCATCGCCGCCTCCTGCGGCATCGGGATCGCCGGCGCCCCGCTCGCCGGCCGGGCCGCCGACCGCTTCCCGGTCACCCGGCTCACCGTCTGGCTGCACCTCCTGCGCGCCGCCGCCGCGCTCGCCCTCCTCACCACCCAGGACTTCTGGCTCCTGCTCGGCTACTCGGCCATCGGCAGCCTCGGCGACCGCGGGGCGAACGTGACCACCAAGCTCTACGCCGCCCGCATCGCCGGCCCCGACCGGGTCCGCTTCCAGGCCCTCAACCGCACGGTCATGAACATCGGATTCGGCCTCGGCGGGCTCGTCGCGGCCGGGGCCCTCGCCGTCGGCACCGCAGGCGCCTACCGGGCGCTGCTCCTCGGCGACGCCCTCTCCTACCTCGCCATGGCCCTGCTCACCCTGCGCTGCAGCGAGCCCGCCGGACCCTCCAAGGTGGTCGCCGCGGCCGGGACGCCCGCCGGAGCCCCCGCCGCGCCCGCCCGCACGCCGTGGCGCGACCGCACGTACCTGCTCTTCACCCTGACCGAGACCGTGCTCTTCCTCGACGACGCGATCTTCAAGGTCGGCATCCCGCTGTGGATCATCCACGCCACCGATGCCCCGCACGGACTCGCCCCGCTGCTGATGGTCCTCAACAACGTGCTCGTCGTCTTCTGCCAGGTCCCCCTGGCCCGCTTCGGCACCACCACCGAGGCGGCCCGCCGGCTGCTGCGGCCGCTCGCCGCCGCCTTCGCGGTGGGCTGCCTCGCCTTCGCCGCCTCTGCGCTCTGCGGCCCCTGGACCGCCGTCGGCTGCCTCGTCCTCGGCGCCGCCGCCCTGACCCTCGCGGAAATGGTCCACGCGGTCGCCTCATGGGAACTCTCGCTCGCCCTCGCCCCCGAAGAGGCCCAGGGCGCCTACCTCGGCGTGCACGGCCTCGCCGCCGCCGGACAGCGCAGCCTCGGCCCCCTCGCCGCGACCGCCGCCGTCGCCGCCGGCCCGTTCGCCTGGGTGCTCCTCGGCGGCGCCTTCGCCCTCACCTGCCTCGGCCAGGACCGCCTGGTCCGCAGGGGGCCGGCCCGCGGCCCGTTGTCAGTCCCCGCGGTTACGCTGAGTGAGCAATGATCGCACTCCGTTCAGCACGCCACCGGGGGGACACCATGGCCTACACCGCACGACCCGTCCACACCACCGCGAGCCTGCGGCGCTCGCTCCGCCGCGAAGTGCCCGGCACCGTCGGACTCCTCACCGACCCCGCCGACTTCACCGCCATGACCCGATACGCGAGCTTCCCCTTCGACGGCCCCGACGGCCACGACGGATACCTCCGCCAGATGCACGGACTGCTCCGCTCCCTCGCCGTCCGGGGCATCCACACCACCGTCGCCCTCTTCGACCCCGAGGACTACACCGACTACTGCGCCGAACACGCCCTCGACCCCGACACACCCGGCGCGCGCACCCGCTTCACCGCCGAGCTCGCCGCCTCCGGCACCGCCGTGGCGTACGAGGGCCAGCCCATGGAGACCCTCGTACCGCTCCTCGTGGACGAGTCCGTCCGCCAGGCCACCTGGGAGTACGCCACCCTCCTCCTCGCCGGCCTCGGACCCTGCGCCGACTGCGGGGCGGACATCGGCCACAGCGCGTTCGAACGGGCCGGCCGCATCCTGGACGGACTCCTCGAAGGCGCCGGACCCGGCGAACACCACCTGGTCGTCAGCGTTCCCGCCGACGCGGAACAGCTGGTGGCCGCCCTGCACACCGGCGCCCCCGAGCGGGCCCGGCTCGACTTCGTCACCGTCCTCGCCGCCGGGATCGCACTCCAGCGGACCGGGGGAGTGGTGCTGCGCCGGTGCACGGAGGGAGAGCCGGACCGCCTGCACGGCTGGCGCCTGGACGGCGGCACCCTGCTGCCCATCTCCGCGGCCGAGGTCTTCAACGCCTACTGCACCGATGCCGATACCGGCGACCTGCTCCCCCCGGAGCCGGGGGTGGAGTACTGCCCCGGCTACCCGGTCGACGCACCCGGCCCGCACCACTGACCGGGCCGGACCCGGCTCCCCGGGAACCGGGCCGGCGGTCCGCCGCGGGAACGGCCGAGGGGCCCTCCGCCACTGAAGGCGAAGGACCCCTCGGGACCGGGACCACCGGCGGCCGCACCGGCTGCCGGCCGTCCCCGCGTCACTCCCCGGAGAGCACCGCCTGGGCAGCCACCCGGGCCTCCTCCGCGCTGTCCGCGGCCCGCGCCGCGGCAGCCGCGCGCTCGCACTGGGCGAGGGTGTACTTCGCCAGCGTCGCGCGGACGTAGGGGATCGAGGCGGAACCCATCGACAGGCTGGTCACGCCCAGACCCGTCAGGACACACGCCAGCAGCGGGTCCGAAGCGGCCTCACCGCAGACGCCGCAGCTCTTGCCCTCGGCCCGGGCCGCCTCGGCCGACATGGCGATCAGGTCGAGCAGCGCCGGCTGCCACGGGTCCTGCAGCCGCGAAACGGCACCGACCTGGCGGTCGGCGGCGAAGGCGTACTGCGCCAGGTCGTTCGTGCCCAGCGAGAGGAACTCGACCTCCTGGAGGATCGAGCGGGCCCGCAGCGCGGCGGAGGGGATCTCCACCATCGCGCCGAACTTCGCCTGGAGCCCGGCCGCCCGGCACGCGTCGGCGAAGGCCTTGGCGTCCGTACGGTCGGCCACCATCGGGGCCATGACCTCCAGGTACACCGGCAGCCCCTCGGCCGCCCGGGCCAGGGCGGTCAGCTGGGTGCGCAGCACCTCCGGGTGGTCCAGGAGGGTGCGCAGACCACGGACACCCAGCGCTGGGTTGGGCTCGTCGCCGGGGGTCAGGAAGTCGAGCGGCTTGTCGGCACCCGCGTCGAGCACGCGCACCACCACCCGGCCCTCGGGGAAGGCCTCCAGCACCTTGCGGTACGCCTCGACCTGCTTCTCCTCGGACGGCGCCTTCTTGCTGTCGTCCAGGAACAGGAACTCGGTGCGGAACAGGCCCACGCCCTCGGCACCCGCCTCGACCGCCGCGGGCACGTCCGCCGGACCGCCCACGTTCGCGAGCAGCGGCACCTTGTGGCCATCGGAGGTGGCACCCGGACCGGAGGAGGCAGCCAGCGCGGCCTTCCGCTCGGCCGCGGCGGCCAGCAGCTCCGACCGCTTCTCCTCGCTCGGGTCCACGAAGATCTCACCCGTGCTGCCGTCCACGGCCACGACCGTGCCCTCGGCCAGTTCGCCGGCACCCGGAAGGGCCACGACCGCCGGCACCCCGAGAGCCCGCGCCAGGATGGCGCTGTGGCTGGTCGGCCCGCCCTCCTCGGTCACGAAGCCCAGCACGAGCGCCGGGTCCAGCAGCGCGGTGTCGGCGGGAGCCAGGTCCCGCGCGATCAGCACGTACGGCTCGTCGCTGTCCGGCACGCCGGGCATCGGCACGCCGAGCAGCCGGGCCACGATGCGGTTCCGTACGTCGTCCAGGTCGGCCACCCGGCCGGCCATGTACTCGCCGGCCCCGGCCAGCAGCTCGCGGTAGGCGGCGAAGGCGTCGTACACGGCGCGCTCCGCCGTGCTGCCGACCACGATCCGGCGGTCCACGTCCGCCATCAGCTCGGGGTCCTCGGCGATCATGGCCTGGGCCTCCAGCACGTGCTGTGCCTCGCCGCCGGCCAGCTGGCCACGCGCGATCAGGTCGGCTGCCACAGCCTTGACGGCCTGGCGGGCGCGCCCCTGTTCGCGCTCCGCCTCCTCCGCGGCGATCTGCTTGGCCGGCGGCTCCAGAACCGCGGTGCCCATGTGCCGGACCTCGCCGATCGCCACCCCGTGGCTCACGCCGACGCCTCGCAGCGTTGTCTCCATTTCACCCGTCTCCGATAGTGCGGCGGTTGCGGCGCCGCTGTGGATGTTCGATCTGCCGCCGCGGCTCGGCCGCGGCAAGAGCGTCAGGCCCAGCCGAAGAGCGCGTCGCCGGCCTTGACCTCGGTGTCCACGAGGTCGTGGAGGGCGTCCGCAGTGGCCTCCAGGGCCACGATCGGGCAGATGGGGGACTTGCCGGCAGCTTCGACGGCCTGCGGGTTCCAGCGGATCATCTCCTGGCCGCGCACCACCTTGTCGCCCTTGTTCACGAGGAGCTCGAAGCCCTCGCCGTTGAGCTGAACGGTGTCGATCCCGAGGTGCGTCAGCACCCCGTGGCCCTCGTCGTCCACGACGACGTAGGCGTGCGGGTGCAGAGAGACGACCACACCGCCGACCGGAGCCACTGCCACCGAAGGCTCACGCACGGGGTCGATGGCGGTACCGGGTCCCACCATTGCGCCGGAGAACACCGGATCGGGCACTGCCGCGAGTCCGATGGCACGCCCGGCAAGCGGGGACGTCACGGTGGTCATGGATGGCCTCCCAGGGGGTGGGGCTATGACGTGTCGCCGCCCCTGCCTGTCGCTGGACGGCGTACTCGTGTGAAGGGTAAGTCATGGAATGTCCGGGTTCCGACCGGTGTGTTCCATGCGCGATGAGGCACCCGGACGAGTGGACTAGACCACTACTGAACCATACGCCTTCCTCGATTTGCCCGTGCACCACGGGGCCTGTAGTGTCGTAAGTCCTGCCTGACCGGGCACGTGAACTTCATGTGAACAACCAGGTCGGCGGGCACCCATTCTTCAGCACGATCCAGATCCGAACCTCATCCGCATGCCTGCGGAACCATGTGGTCCGGAGCCCGGAAAAACGCTGATAGAGTCGGAATCGCCGGAAGGGGAAAGCGCGAAAGCGCCGGAACCGGAAAGCGCCGAGGAAATCGGATCGGAAAGATCTGATAGAGTCGGAAACGCAAGAA
>NZ_JBVIDV010000025.1:41212-106807 GCF_055572195.1 Streptomyces sp. NPDC030809 | reverse complement strand
ACTCCAACCCCCCGGGGACACCGCCTTTTTGCACCAACCGCCCTTTTGTACCCCCCCCCCCCCCCCTCCCCCTCCCCCCCCCCCCCCCCTTTTTCCTCCCCCCCCCCCCCCCCCCCTCCCTCCCCCCCCCCCCCCCCCCCCCCCCCCCCCCGTGGCGCCGGGTCAGGACTCGGTGCGGTACATCAGGTCCACCTCGTGCGTGACGAACCCGAGGCCCTCGTAGACGGAGAGGGCGGCCGGGTTGTCGGCGTCCACGTAGAGCATGGCGGTGGGCAGCCCGGAGTCCGCCAGGTGGCGCAGGCCGATGGCGGTCAGCGCCTTGCCGAGTCCGCCGCCCTGGGCCTCGGGCAGGACGCCGACCACGTACACCTCGCCGAGGTTCTCGGGGGTGTGCACCTTCGTCCAGTGGAAGCCGACGAGCCGGCCGTCGCGCTCGGCGAGGAAGAAGCCCTTCGGGTCGAACCAGGCCTGGGCCTTGCGGTCGTCGAGGTCGCGCTGGGTGAGGGCGCCCTGCTCGGGGTGGTGCGCGAAGGCGGCGGCGTTCGCGGCGAGCCAGGCGGCGTCGTCGGCGCCCGGCACGAAGGTGCGTACGGTCACCCCGGCGGGCAGGACCGGCTCCGGCAGCGCGGGGCCGTCGGCCAAGGGGCGGCGCAGCTGCCGCAGTTCGCGGAAGAGGGTCAGGCCGAGCACCTGGGCCAGGTGGCGGGCGGCCGATTTGCCCCCGTGTGCCCAGACCCGCAGGCGTTTGCCCGAAGCGGCGAGGAGGGCGCTGCCCAGGGCCCGGCCGTGGCCGCGGCCGCGCAGCGCGGGGTGGACGACGAGTTCGGCGGCCGGGGCCTCGACGGGGTCGGTGTCCTCCAGCTGGGCGTAACCGGCCAGGCGGCCGCTTTCGGTGAGGAGGAAGTGGCTGATGCCCTCGCGGCTGCCGCCGTGCAGCCGGAGCCGGCCCTGCTCGGAGACGGAGGTCGTGCCGTCGGTGCGGGCGGCTTCTTCGATGAGGGCGAGGACCGCCTCGGCCTGCTCGTGCGTCAGTTCGTCGAATTGCCGGATCTGCCGTCCGGGCTCCAGGGCCGCTGCTGCATCAGTCATACGACGAGCCTACGGCGAGGGGCCCCGTACCCAGCCGCAACCACCTCGTAACCCGGTACCCCCTGTTCCCGCTACGCGCGTTGACCGTAGGCTGCGCAGGCGATTTTCCGCAATTGATCGCATGAACCTCCCAGTCGTATCGCTGTCCGCAAAGGGGAACTGATGTCAGCGACACCACAACGGCACCGCCGAAACCGCCGGTTGACCTTCGCCGCTCTCGCCGTCACGGCAGGTGCGGGTGCTCTTGTGGCCGCCGCCCTTCCGGCCGGGGCCGTCGCCCCGGCCGCCGCGGCGGGCTCGGACCGGCTGGTCGACGTCCAGCTGCTGTCGGTCAACGACTTCCACGGCACGCTGGAGCCCCCGCAGGGTTCGTCCGGAAATGTGACCGAGCGCCAGGCCGACGGCACGACCAAGGCCATACCGGCCGGCGGCGTCGAGTACCTCGCCACCAGCCTCCGCAAGGCGCGCGAGGGCCACCCGTACTCGGTGACCGCGGCGGCCGGCGACATGATCGGCGGCAGCCCGATGCTGTCCGGCCTGTTCCACGACGAGCCGAGCATCGAGGCGCTGAACAAGCTGGACCTCGACGTCACGAGCGTGGGCAACCACGAGTTCGACGAGGGCCGCCAGGAGCTGCTGCGCATGCAGTACGGCGGCTGCCACCCGGTCGAGGGCTGCTTCGAGTACGGCAAGACCTTCGAGGGCGCGAAGTTCCCGTACCTCGCGGCGAACGTCGAGGTCGAGAAGACCAAGCGCCCGCTGATGAAGCCGTACTGGGTGTGGAAGAAGGACGGCGTCAAGATCGGCTTCATCGGCGTGACCCTGGAGGGCACCCCGGACGTGGTCACCGCCTCGGGCGTCAAGGGCCTGAAGTTCGGCGACGAGGTCGAGACGATCAACAAGTACGCGGCCGAGCTGAACAAGCAGGGCGTGAAGTCGATCGTCGCGCTGATCCACGAGGGCGGCCTGCCCGCCTCCGGCGCGTACAACTACGACTGCGACGTCCCGGGTGCCGGCGCCGGCATCTCGGGCGCCATCGTGGACATCGCGAAGGGCCTGGACCCGAAGGTCGACGCCCTGGTCACCGGCCACACCCACCAGGCGTACAGCTGCACCATCCCGGACCCGGCCGGCAACCCGCGCACCGTGACCTCGGCCGCCTCCCTGGGCCGCCTGTTCACGGAGACCACGCTGACCTACGACCGCGCGACCAAGGACATCGTCCGCACCGCGGTCAAGGCCCCGAAGGCCGTCAACCGCGTGGTCACCCGCGACCAGGAGAAGGCCGCGGACATGTCCGAGCTGATCGGCCGCTGGAACGAGCTGGCCAAGCCGGTCGCCAGCCGTCCGCAGGGCTTCATCTCGGCCGACATCGCGGGCCGCGGCTCGGCGGCGTACGAGAAGCCGCTCGGCGACGTGATCGCCGACGCCCAGCTGGAGGCGCTGTCCCCGGCCGACAAGGGCGGGGCCCAGCTGGCCCTCATGAACCCGGGCGGCATCCGCTCGGACCTGGCGTACGCCAAGTCCGGTGACGAGGCCGTCGACGGCATCGTCACCTACGGCGAGTCCTTCACGGTCCAGCCGTTCGGCAACATGATGAACGTCGTGGACCTCACCGGCGCCCAGCTGATCACTGCCCTGCAGCAGCAGGTCAGCGGCCCGGTCAACGGCCCGAGCCCGAAGATCCTCCAGGTCTCGAAGGGCTTCACCTACACCCTCGACCTCACCAAGGCCGGTGCGGACCGCATCGTCGTCGGCTCGGTGAAGCTGAACGGCGAGGCCATCGACCCGGCGCGCACCTACCGCGTCGCGATGAACGAGTTCCTGGCGGGCGGCGGCGACGGCTTCACCGTCCTGAAGGAGCACAAGAACAAGCTGGTGGGCCTGTCCGACCTGGACGCGTTCAACGCGTACCTGTCCGCCCACTCCTCGGCGACCAGCCCGCTGGCCCCGCCGGCGGCGGACCGGATCACGGTCGTCAAGTAAGCGGCACCGTGCAGTGAGCGGAGGGCGGTGGGCCGGCGGGCCCACCGCCCTCCGGCGTTCCCGGCTCCGGACGGGTTCCGGATGTGACGTGTGCACGTCATACTCCTACCGACCGGTAGGGCGGACGAGGGGACAGTCATGGGACTGGATCGGCGCGCGTTTCTGGTGGGGGCGGCCGCGGCCGCCGCCGGGGTGGGGCTGGGGGCGGGCCGGGCGGCCGCGGCCCCGGGGGTGCGGGACTGGATGGGCGCGCTGCCCGCCGACACCCCGCTGACCCGGCTCACCGTGCCCGGCACCCACGACTCCGGGGCCCTTTACGGCGGCCTGTTCGTCGCCTGCCAGAACATCGGCATCGCCGACCAGCTCAACTCCGGCATCCGCTTCCTGGACGTGCGCTGCCGGGTGACGGGCGGCTCCTTCGCCATCCACCACGGCTCGTTCTTCCAGAACCTGATGTTCGGCGACGTGCTTGTGGCCTGCTGGAACTTCCTCGCCGCGCACCCCGGGGAGACCGTCCTGATGCGGGTGAAGCAGGAGTACTCGGGCGAGAGCGACGCCGTCTTCCGGGCCGTGTTCGACGACTACCTCGACAACCGCGGCTGGCGCCCGCTGTTCCGCATCGGATCCGGCCTGCCCTCGCTCGGCGAGGCCCGCGGCAAGGTGGTCCTGCTCGGCGACAACGGCGGGCTGCCCGGCCTGCGCTACGGGGACGGCACCTGGTTCGACATCCAGGACGACTGGAACGCCGAGCCCTTCGCCAAGCGCACCAAGATCGAGAACCACTTCCGCAAGGCGGTGCAGCAGCCCGGCCGGCTGTTCGTGAACTACACCAGCACCTCGGCGTACATGCCCCCGCGCTGGAACTCCGACCGCCTGAACCCGCAGGTCCACTCGTTCGTGACGGGCTCGGAGATGGCCGGCCGCACGGGGCTCGGGGTGGTCCCGATGGACTTCCCGAACACCCGCGGCGGCCTGGTCGAGGCCCTCATCGCGCACAACCCGTTCTGACCGGCCGCGGCCCCCGCCGCACCGCCTGCCGCACACCCGCCGTACCGCCGCCGGACCGCTCTACGGGATCTCCGGCGGCGGGACCGGCGCCCCCGGCAGCCGCAGCACCGCCTCCGTGCCCGGCCCCGGAACCGCCGGGCGCAGCTCGGCCGTGCCCCCCGCGTGGGTGACCGTACGGGCGACGATGGACAGGCCGAGGCCGCTGCCGGGCAGGGCGCGGGCCGAGGGGGAGCGCCAGAACCGGTCGAAGACGTGCGGCAGGTCCTCGGGGGCGATGCCCGGGCCGTGGTCGCGGACCGTCAGCTCGCCCGCGTGCAGGGTCACCTCGACCGTCCCGCCCGGCGGGCTGAACTTCACCGCGTTGTCGAGGACGTTGACCACCGCCCGCTCCAGCGCCGCCGCCTCCCCCCGTACGTACCAGGGGTCCAGCACGGCGTCGATCCGCAGCTCGGGACCGCGCAGCCGGGCCCGCGACAGGGCGTTCCCGGCGATCTCGTGCAGGGCCACCACCTGGAGCGGACCGGGTCCGGCCGCCGTCGGCCGGGAGAGCTCCTGGAGGTCGCCGATCAGCGAGGCCAGTTCGGTCATCTGCGCCTTCACCGAGGCCAGCAGCTCGCGGCGGTCGTCCGGCGGGATGGCCCGGCCGGTCTCCTCGCTGCGGGCCAGCAGCTCGATGTTGGTGCGCAGGGAGGTGAGCGGGGTGCGCAGCTCGTGCCCGGCGTCGGCGATCAGCTGGGCCTGCCGGTCCCGGGAGGAGGCGAGCGCGGCCGTCATCTGGTTGAAGGAGCGCGAGAGCCGGGCGATCTCGTCCTCGCCCTCGTCGGGGATGCGCACGGTGAGGTCCTCGGTCCGCGCGATGTGCTCGACGGCCCCGGTCAGTTCGTCCACGGGCCGCAGCCCGGTCCGGGCCACCCACAGGCCGGCCGCCCCGGCGCCGACCGCGCCCACCCCGGCGACCAGCAGCAGCACCCAGGCCAGGGTGGACAGCGGCTTGTCGATGTCGGCGAGCGGCTTGGCCACGGACACCGCGAACAGGCGTACGTTCCCGGGCGTGCCGGTGCGGGCCGCCAGGGTGTAGACGCGCATGGCGACCCCGTCGGTGGTCGTCACGTCGTGCAGGGTGTTGTCCCGCTGTCCGGCCGCGACCTCCAGGTCCACCGTGGTCAGGGGCAGGGTGGTCTTGCCGCTCACCCAGCAGTGCCAGCCGTCGGCCGCGACGATCTGCACGGTCGCGTTGAGCTCGCCGGCGATCTGCTGCTCGGGCTCCTGCGGCGGGGTCACGCAGCCCCGCTCCAGGGCCTGGGCCACCTGCCCGGCCGGGTTGGTGGCCAGCAGGGAGGCGTCGAGCTGGTCGCGCAGCTGGCTGCGCACCATGAACCAGCAGACCGCCGCCACGGCCGCGACCGCGACCGCGACCGCCGTGGCCACCAGCATCGCCAGCCGCGAGCGCAGCGGCAGCGCCCGGAACCGTCTGACGGGGCTCACTCGCCGCCGCCCGCCTCGCCGGCCCGCAGCGCGTAGCCGACCCCGCGGACGGTGTGCACGAGGCGCGGTTCGCCGTTGGCCTCGGTCTTGCGGCGCAGGTACATCACGTACACGTCCAGGGAGTTGGAGCTGGGCTCGAAGTCGAAGCCCCACACGGTCTTCAGGATCTGCTCGCGGGTCAGGACCTGCCGGGGGTGCGCGAGGAACATCTCCAGCAGGGTGAACTCGGTGCGGGTCAGCTCCACCGGCCGCCCGCCGCGGGTCACTTCGCGGGTGGCGAGGTCCATCCGCAGGTCCGCGAAGGTCAGTACGTCCTGCTGCGCGGCCCCGTCCGCGGCGGGGGCCGCGTACCGGCTGCGCCGCAGCAGGGCCCGGATGCGGGCGAACAGCTCGTCCAGCTCGAAGGGTTTGACGAGGTAGTCGTCCGCGCCCGCGTCGAGGCCGGTGACCCGGTCGCCCACGGTGTCGCGGGCGGTGAGCATCAGGATCGGCGTCAGCGAGCCGGCGGCGCGCAGCCGGCGGGCCGCGGTCAGCCCGTCCATGCGGGGCATCTGGATGTCCAGCACGATCAGGTCGGGCTGCTGCGCGGCCGCCTTGTCGAGCGCGTCGAGCCCGTCGACCGCCGTCTCGGTGCCGTAGCCCTCGAAGGCGAGGCTGCGCCGCAGCGCCTCGCGGACGGCGGGCTCGTCGTCGACGATGAGAATGCGCTGCGGGTCGCCTTCGGGGGCAGTCATCGGCTCGCTCGTCTTCCTCGGTTCGGGGCCGGGTGGTCGCTCTCAGCCTCGCACGGAGCGGTCAGTAGGCGGTTCCGAAGAAGCCCGAGCCGTCCCCGGAGTCCGCGTCCGAGCCGGATCCGGAGCCGTTGCCGGAGCCTCCGCTGCGGAGGTGCTCCAGGTCGGCCTTGATGGTGTTGACGGGGATGGCGAAGCCGAGGCCCACGCTGCCGGCGCCGGAGGAGCCGTTGGACGGGGAGTAGATCGCCGAGGGCATGCCCACGATCTCGCCGTTCATGTTGATGAGCGCGCCGCCGGAGTTGCCGGGGTTGAGGGAGGCATCGGTCTGGATGGCCTTGTACGAGGTGGTGTCGGAGCCGGTGTCCCCGTTGAAGTCCCGGCCGCCGAAGGAGAACGGCCAGCCGCCGCCCCCGTTCCCGCCGTACGGGCTCTGCTGCCGGCCCTGCCGGCCGCCTTCCGACAGGGGGACGCTGACCTTGCGGTCGAGGGCGGAGACGATGCCGCTGGTGACGGTGCCGGTGAGGCTGTCGGGGGAGCCGATCGCGACGACCTGGTCGCCGACCTTCACCTGGTCCGAGTTGCCGAGCTTGGCGGCCTTGAGGCCCTTGGCGCCGGTCAGCTTGATGAGGGCGAGGTCCTTGCCGGGGTCGGTGCCCACGATCTTCGCCGGGTACTTCTTGCCGTCGCTCATCGTCACCTGGACCTCGTCGGCCCCGTCGACGACGTGGTTGTTCGTCACGACCTCGCCGCCGGAGGTGATCACGACGCCCGAACCGACGGCCTGGCCGCCGGACTTCTTGACGTCGATGCGCACCACGGACGGGCTGACCTGCTGGGCCACGCCCGCCACGGTCCCGTTGGAGGACTGCGAGACGTTGCTCCCGGCGAACCCGACGCCGCCGGTGCCGTCCGCGCCGCCGCCGAGGAAGCGCTCGACACCGGCGGCGGTCGCGCCGCCGACCACGGCGGCCGCGAGGGCCACGGCGGCCAGCAGGGCGACGGGGCGCTTGGCGCGGGCCGCGCCGGGGGCGGTGGCCGCGTGGGCGGCTCCGCCGCCGTGGGCCCCGTGCCCGCCGTGCCCGCTGTCGGGGAGGGGGGCCGCCGCGGGGACGGTCTCCCCCTGGATGACCGGCGGCTGTGCCCGGTGGGCCTCGAACCAGCCCGGGGCGGCCGGCGGGTATGCGGGCGGCGGCGGGTAGCCGCCTTCGCCGCCGGCCTGCGTGCCGGGCGCCCCGGCCTGCACGTCCCCGGCCTGCACGTCCCCGGCCAGGCGGTCGCGCCCGTGCTGCCACTGCTCGCCCCACGGAGCCTGCGGCTGCTGCCGAGCAGGCTGGACGGGCTGGTTCTGCTGCGGGTCGCCTTCGCGGCGGTGGCTGTCGGTCATGGATATGACTCTGTCCGCCGATGATGAGAGCTTCCTGAGTGCCCGCTGAGAAGCCCGACAGAACCGCGTATGCCCGAAATAAAGGGTCAGGACGGGTTGCAGCCGCAGGAGCGGCGGATCACCAGCGCCGAGGGGAACTGCTTGAGCCGCTCCCGGCGCGAGCCCGCGACCCGCAGCCCGTCGTCGAGGACCAGGTCCACCGCCGCCCGGGCCATCGCCGGGCGGTCGGAGGCGATGGTGGTCAGCGGCGGGTCGGTGAGGGCGGCTTCCTTCACGTCGTCGAAGCCGGCCACCGCCAGCTCCGTCGGGACGTCGATGCGCAGCTCGCGGGCGGCCCGCAGGACGCCGATGGCCTGGTCGTCGGTGGCGCAGAAGATCGCGGTGGGCCGGTCGGGCCGGGCCAGGACCTCCAGGGCCACCCGGTAGGCGTCGTACCGGTTGTACGGGGCCTCGATCAGCCGGCCCTCGATGGAGCGGCCGGACTCCAGCATGGCCCGGCGCCAGCCCTCGACGTGGTCGGCGACCGGGTCGCCGACGGAGGGGGTGTTCTCGATGCCGCCGATGCAGGCGACGTAGGCGTGCCCGTGCTCCAGCAGGTGCCGGGTGGCGAGCTGGGCGCCGCCGATGTCGTCGGTGACGACCGCCACGTCGTCGATGGCCTCGGGGCGCTCGTGCAGCAGCACGACCCGGGCGTCCCAGGCCTCGATCTCGCTGGCGGCCTGCTCGCTCATGCCCTGGCTGACGAGGATCAGCCCGGAGACCCGCATCCCGAGGAAGGCCCGCAGGTAGTGGACCTCGCGCTCGGTCCGGTAGTCGGAGTTGCCGACGAGCACCATCTTGCCGCGCTCGGCGGCGGCCTGCTCGACCGCGTGCGCCATCTCCGCGAAGAACGGCTGGCGGGCGTCCGGGACGATCATGCCTATGAGGTCGGTGCGCCGCGAGGCCATGGCCTGGGCAACACGATCGGGCCGGTAGCCCAGCTCCTTGATCGCGCCGAGTACGCGCTCGCGGGTGGCCGGGGCGACCGGCCGGGGTCCGTTGTTGATGACGTAGCTCACGACGGCGGTAGAGGTACCCGCGAGTCGTGCCACGTCGTCACGCGTCACCTTGGCCACACGCGAAAGTCTACGCGGGGTGACCTACCTCTGGGCAGGGCGTCCTGAGGTTTGGACGATCACCGGCTTGTCCTCCGTACGGGTGATGGCCTCGGCGGCCTCGGTGACGGCCTTGGTACGGGCCTCCTCCGCGGCCCGCTCCACCTTCTCCGGGGTGACGAACCGGTATCCCACGTTCCGGACGGTCCCGATCAGCGACTCGTGCTCGGGGCCCAGCTTCGCGCGCAGCCGCCGTACGTGGACGTCGACCGTGCGGGTGCCGCCGAAGTAGTCGTAGCCCCAGACCTCCTGGAGGAGCTGGGCGCGGGTGAAGACCCGGCCCGGGTGCTGGGCGAGGTACTTGAGCAGCTCGAACTCCTTGAAGGTCAGGTCCAGGACCCGGCCCTTGAGCTTCGCGGAGTAGGTGGCCTCGTCGACCGACAGGTCGCCGTTGCGGATCTCCATCGGGGAGTCGTCGGAGCCGAGCTGCCGGCGGCCGGTGGCCAGCCGCAGCCGCGCCTCGACCTCCGCGGGGCCCGCGGTGTCGAGCAGCACGTCGTCGATGCCCCAGTCGGCGGTGACCGCGGCGAGCCCGCCCTCGGTCACGACGAGGATCAGCGGACAGCCGGGCCCGGTGGACCGCAGCAGCTGGCACAGGGAGCGGACCTGGGGGAGGTCCCGGCGGCCGTCGACGAGGATCACGTCGGCCCCCGGGGTGTCCACCAGGGCCGGCCCCTCGGCCGGGGCGACCCGGACGCTGTGCAGGAGCAGGCCCAGGGCGGGGAGCACCTCGGTGGAGGGCTGGAGGGCATTGGTCAGGAGCAGCAGAGAGCTCATCGCCGGCCACCTGCCCGGGTCGGACGTTCGTCGTACACGATTCGCTGGCCCATCACGTCGGTTCCTCCTCGGTCCCGTCGAGGACGTTGCGCGGCACTGCTTCGTACGGTTCGCGGGCCCCGCGCCCTGGGGCCCGCATGGATACCACTGTTCGCACTGTGTTCAACGTGCTGAAAGCACAAAAGGACCCGGGGGCTACGTTGCCCGGATCCTCTGCCCAGCAGAATAGCCCACTCGCCCCCGCCGGTGCGGGCCGATTGCAAGCTCTTTCTGTCGCCTCGGTCACGTGCGGGTCAGGTGCCGGTGCCCGCTCCCGAGGGACCGCTGAACCGTCCCGGGGGCCGCAGGCGTCATCATGGAGGCCTGCGCACGCCGCCCGTCGGGCGGGACGAGCGGGACGAAAGGAGCTGCTGTGGCAGCGGGAACCATCCGCTACTGGGCGGCGGCCAAAGCCGCGGCCGGGACCGCGGAGGAGCCGTACTCCGCCGAGACACTGGCCGAGGCCCTCGACGCGGTGCGCGAGCGCCACCCCGGGGAGCTGACCGCCGTGCTCAAGCGCTGCTCCTTCCTGGTCGACAGCGATCCCGTGGGCACGCGCAGCCACGACGCCGTCCGGCTGTCCGAGGGGGGCACCGTCGAGGTGCTCCCGCCCTTCGCGGGCGGGTGAGCGCAGCACGATGAACAGCACTCACGGCAACCACGGCGGCCACGGCGAGCCGGACCCGCAGCATCCCGGGGCGCAGCAGGACCCGGACCCGTACACGACGCAGACCTGGTCCACGGACACCTGGGACACCTCGTACCAGCCGGTGCAGCCCCCGGCCCCGGCGCCCGGCCCCGCGGCGGACCCGGTCTGGCCGCAGCCGCAGGCCGGCGTGCCCGCGCAGGGCGGCGGCTGGGACGCACCCGCGGCGCCGCCCGCGGCCGCCGACGACTGGTCGTACGGGGGCGGGCAGCACGCCCCGCAGCGGCACGCCCCGCAGCACCCCGGACCCGAGCACGGCGGGCAGCAGCACACCGGGCAGCAGCCGTGGCCGCAGGCCGGGGCCGCGGTGCCGGGGCAGCAGACCGGCGGGGGCTACGGCGCGCAGCCGTGGCCGGAGGCGGGCGGCGCGGGATACGCCGGGGCCGGCGGAGCGGCGGAGTACGCCGACGAGCACACGGGCCACGGCAGCCACAGCAGCCACATGGGCCACGGCGGTCACACCGGCGATGGCAGCCACACCGGCCACGGCCGGCACGCCGGCCAGGCCGACCACGGCGGCCACCCCGGGGACCCCGGCCACGGCCGGCACGCCGGCGAGGGCGCCGAGCTCTACCGGCAGCTGTCCGCCGACCCCGTGCCCGACGCGGCGCCCGGCGCGGCCGCCGCCGGGGGCCCCGCGTACTCCACGCCCACCCTCGGCGGGAGCACCCGCGTGCGCGACCCGCGGCAGGCCCGGGCCGAGGGCCGGTCGCCGATCATCGACCCCGGTCCGCAGTCCGCGCTGCTCACGGCCGGACTCGGGCTGCTGCTCGCGGTCGCGGCCCCGGTGGGGGACTACGCGCTGCTGGTGCCGCTGGTGCTGCTCCAGGCCCTGACCGCGGCCGGCTGGTTCCGGCTGAACGGCATGTGGCCGGCCCGCCAGGGCATCGCGCTCGCCTTCCTGGGGGCACTGGTCGCGGACGCGGCCGTGCTGGCCGTGGCCGAGGAGCACTCCGCGGGGGCGCTCACGGGCACCCTCGGGGTGTGGGTGGTCCTCACCCTCGTCCTCCAGCTGCGCAGCCAGGCCGATCCCGACGAGCGGGTCTACGGCCTGATGGCGAGCGTGGCCTCGGCGGCGCTCGCGGTGATCTGCACCGCGTACCTGGCCGCCGGGCACGCCGCCGTGACGGTGGGGGCGGCCGCGGTGGCCGTCGCCGCGGTGGCGCGTGCGCTGCCGCTGCCGCAGGTCCCGTCCGTGGTCGCGTCGCTGGGCGCGGCCGTGGGCGCCGGGATCGCCGTCGGCGGGTTCACGGACCTGGGCGCGGGCGGGGCGCTGGTCGGCCTGGGGGCCGGGGTGTGCGCGCTCGTCGGCCTGCGGGTGGCCGCGTACGACTACCCGTCGAAGTTCGTCCACATGACCGCGGGGGTCGCGCTGCCGCTGGCCGCCGCCGCGCCCGCGGTCGCGATCCTCGGCCGCGTCGTCGGCTGAGCTCCCGGCCGGCCCGCGCACCGCCGGGGGCCGGCCGGGAGGCACCGCCGCCCGGCGGCCCGACCAGGGGCCGGGCCGGGCGGACCGAGGCACCATCACGCCCAGGCACCAGGGGGGAAGCCGTGCGTCCACTGCGCTCCAAGCGCGTGCTGCTGATCGTCGGAATCGTGGGGGTGGTCCTGGCGGCCCTCCTCGTGGGCGCGGACCGTTTCGCGGCCGCCCGCGCCGAGGGGAGGATCGAGGCGGCCGTCCGCCTCGAACACGGGGCCCGGGCCGGGGAGACCGAGGTGGAGATCACCGGATTCCCCTTCCTCACGCAGGCCCTCTCGGACCGCCTCGACCGGGTGGACGCCACCCTCGTCGGGGTCCGGTCGGGCGGCAGCTCGGGCCGGCAGGTGCGGATCACGCGGATCGACGCCCGCTTCCACGACGTGCGCCTGGAGGGCAGCTGGTCCGAGGGCCGGGCCGCGCGGGCCGACGGCGAGGTGTTCGTCTCGTACGCGGACCTCACGCGGGCGGCGGGCACCGCGGTGACGGTCGGCTACGGGGGCACCCCCGGCACCATGAAGGTCACCGCCTCGGTCGGGATCTTCGGCCGCAGCCTGTCGCGCAGCGTGGTCTCGACGATCAGCCTCCTCGGCGACGGCCGCACGGTCCGGGTGCGGGCGGGCCGCGTACCCGGCGAGGGCTTCCCCGGGCTGGAGGAGCTGGTCCGCTCCAAGACGGACTTCGACCACCGGATCGCCGGCCTGCCGCAGGGGCTGCAGCTGGGCCGGGTCACCACCGACGAGGACGGCGTACGGGCCACCCTCACGGGCCGGGACGTGCTGCTCGGACGCTGACGGGAGAGCCCCGCGCGGGTCGGCGGCAGGCGTCCGCACGGGCGCACCGCGGGGCCCGTGGCACCCCGCGCCGGAGGCCCGGCAGAGCCCCGGCGGAGCCCTTCCGGAGCGCCCGCGGACACCCCTTGGCCGCATAGTGAGACGGCGCGGTCCGTACCGCAGATGAACTGGGCCTTCCGAGTGGCCGGGAAGGGCCGCGGGGGTGGCGGAAACCGAATTCCATCCCGGAATCCGGACGATCCTGTCTCGATATATGACACAACGGTGACAGGCCCGCCCGTTCGTCCCTACGATCCTTGCCATGAAGCGACAGCAGGCGGACCTCACGAAGCGGCGGGCAGTAGACCTGTGCCGCGTCGCCGCCATGCTGTGTCGCTCGATGTGAGCGCATCCGCTCCCAGCCGGCCGTTCCACGGCCCTCCCCGCGTGACCGCACCCGCCGCCCGCCCCGCCGCCTCCCCGCGCCGGACGGCCGCGCGCCTTCCGTGCCACGCGCAGCACCACGCAGCACCCGCAGCATCTGCACGACCTCGCCGCACACTGCCCCGGAGGAGAACACCATGAGCCGCAGCGACGTCCTCGTCGACGCCGACTGGGTCGAGGCCCACCTGGACGACGCCAACGTCGTCATCGTCGAGGTGGACGAGGACACGTCCGCCTACGACAAGAACCACATCAGGAACGCCGTACGGATCGACTGGAAGAAGGACCTCCAGGACCCGGTCCGCCGCGACTTCGTGGACCAGGAGGGCTTCGAGAAGCTCCTGTCGGCCAAGGGCATCTCCAACGACGACACCGTCGTCCTCTACGGCGGCAACAACAACTGGTTCGCGTCCTACGCCTACTGGTACTTCAAGCTCTACGGCCACCAGGACGTGAAGCTCCTCGACGGCGGCCGCAAGAAGTGGGAGCTCGACTCCCGCGACCTGGTCGACGGCTCCGAGGTCCCGCAGCGCCCGGCCACCGCCTACAAGGCCCAGGCCCAGGACACGTCCATCCGCGCCTTCCGCGACGACGTGGTCGCCGCGATCGGCAGCAAGAACCTGGTCGACGTCCGTTCGCCCGACGAGTTCAGCGGCAAGCTGCTCGCCCCGGCGCACCTTCCCCAGGAGCAGTCGCAGCGCCCCGGCCACGTGCCGAGCGCCCGCAACATCCCGTGGTCGAAGAACGCCAACGACGACGGCACGTTCAAGTCCGACGAGGAGCTGACCGCCCTCTACCAGGCCGAGCAGGTCGATCTGGACAAGGACACCATCGCGTACTGCCGCATCGGCGAGCGCTCCGCGCTGACCTGGTTCGTGCTGCACGAGCTGCTCGGCCAGGAGAACGTCAAGAACTACGACGGCTCGTGGACCGAGTACGGCTCCCTCGTCGGCGTGCCGATCGAGCTCGGCGCCAACAAGTAACCCTTCTTCGCTCTCTAGGACAGGACAGAGACATGTGTGGAGCGCAGGCAGGCGGCCCCGACGCCTCGACGATCAAGCCCGGTGAGACCACCATCCAGGGCCAGGTGACCAAAGACGGCGAGCCCGTCGTCGGTTACGTGCGACTGCTGGACGGCGGCGGCGAGTTCACCGCCGAGGTCCCGACCTCGGCGACCGGACAGTTCCGCTTCTACGCGGCCGAGGGCGAGTGGACCCTGCGGGCGCTCGTGCCCGGCGGCACCGCCGACCGCAAGGTCGTGGTCGTGGAGACCGGTGGCGTGACGGACGTCGCGATCGCCGTCTGAGACTGCCCCTCGGGCAGCACCGCATGACCGGCCGGAGGGCCGCACCCCAGGGGGTTGGACGCCACTGGAACGGGGTGCGGCCCTTCGTGCCGTCCGGGGTCGTTCCCGCGCGGGCGGGCCTACGCTGGAGGTGTGTACGCCCGGCGGCGCCGCGCCTACTTCCTGATGATGGGCGGATGCCTGTTCCTCTTCGTGTCCGCCTGGTCCTTCGTGCGCCTGTGGTCGGTGGAGGCGGCGGTGGCCCTGTGCGTGGTCGCGATGGTCATCCCGCCGTTCGCCGCGATGACCGCGAACCGGCGCGGACCGGACGACCGCTGGTGGGACGACCCGTCCGGGGACCCGCAGTCGGACGAGTGGTGGGACGAACTGGACGGAAAGCGGCGTCCCGGGCGGGATGCCGATCCGTAACCGGGGTGCGTGTGCCGCCTTGCAGGTGCTAATGATCTGATGGGGATGCGGACCGCGAGGGTCCGCTGCCCGAACGTCCTGTGGGGGGACCCTTGCAATCAGATCAGACCCTGCCTGACCAGCGCACATCGGGGGAGGTGGGCGCGGAACCGGAAAATCCGACATTCCCGGACGCCTTTCCGGACGCGAACGAATCCGAGGCCGATCCTTCGGTCCTTCCCGGCGCCGGCCCCGACAGCCCCGCCCGGCCCCCGCGCCGCCGCGGCCGCACCGCCGCCCTGATCGCCGCCGCGGCCGCCCTCGGCGTCCTCGCCGGCACGGCGACCGGCTACGCGATCCAGTACGACCGCACACCGACCCCGCTGCCCCCGCTGGCCCAGCAGGAGCTGCCGCACCCGAAGCTGCGCGCCCCGGGCGACGCGACCACCGTCCGCTCGGTGAACGCGAACCGGTGGCACCCGACCGACGGCCCGCTGGCCAAGCTGCTCGTCAGGGCGCCGGCCGGGGCCAAGACCGCCATCGCGCCGGGCGCCCTGGGGGTGCCGGACTACGTGACCGACTTCTTCGACTATCCCGGCAGCATGTTCGACGACCTCCAGGCGGACGGCATCCGCCGGGTGGCGGTCACCGAGTGGCAGCAGAACGGCCGCCTGAACGTGACCGTACGGCTCATCCAGTTCCGCGACCGCGACGGGGCCGAGCACTTCCAGGACGACCAGGCCGCCTACATGGGCGACGAGGACTACGCCGACAACCTCGGCACGGCCGTGCCCGGCTCCGACATCGCCAACGGGCGGTACTGGGTGTACTCCGAGGCGGACGAGAAGGCCGGCTACCTGCCGACCCGGCAGGCCCGGGCCGTCGCCCGGCGGGGCGACGTCGTGATGGACATCTGGTTCTGGGACAACCGCGGCTCGATCGCCGAGCGCACCGTCCGGGAGCTGGCGAAGAAGCAGCTGGAGCGTCTGTGAAGCACAAGGCCCTGATCGCGGGCGCACTCGGGCTCGCAGCCCTCGCCGGCACCGGCACCTGGGGGGTGATCGCACTCGACGGCGCCGACCGGACCGCCGAGACCCGCTACTGGCGGACCGCCGAGGCCCGCCCGACCGGGGCGGCCACCCCGCCGTCCGTACCGGAAGGCGAGCTGCACAAGCTCCTGCTGCCGATGCCCTCGGGCATGCGCCCGGGCCCCGACCTGGGCGAGGACGGCAACGACTACGCGCTGTCCGGTCCGGTCGCCGTGGAACGCATCAAGGAGGAGCGCAAGGGCCTGCGGGCCGCCGAACGCCGGCAGCGCGACCGCATCCTCGACCGCCTCAAGCTGACCGGCACCGCCGGCCGCAGCTACGTGGAGCCCCGCGGCTATGCCGCCGAGGTCCGCGTCACCCGGGCGGAGGGCAAGGGGCTGGCGGATCTCGGCCGCTTCATGGAACGCGCGCTGAAGGCGGTGGCGAAGGAGGGCGGGGGCAAGGCGCGGAAGGTCGCCGGACACCCGGAGGCGTCCTGCGTCCAGGTTGCCCTGACGCCCGACGGCGACCGCTCGCGAAGCAAGAAGGACGAGGGCGTGGAATCGCTCTTCTGCTCGGCCTACAGCGAGGGCACCCTCGTGTCCTTCGAGGCCCACGGGGCCAAGCCGTTCGACCCCGCCGAGGCGCTGGGCCTGCTCGCGGACCAGCTCGACCACCTGAAGTCCCCCGGGGAGCGCGTGTGAGCGACCAGAACACGACCTGCACGGCCGAGCCGGCCGACGCGGCAGGCCTGACCGACGCGTCCGGCGCAACCGATGCGGCCGGCGTGACCGACGCGGCTGGTGCGGCCGACACGGCCCACGCGGCCGGCGTGCCCGACGCGTCCGACACGGCCGACGCGTCCGACACGGCCCACGCGACCGACGCGGCCGGCGTGCCCGACGCGTCCGACACGGCCGACGCGTCCGACGCGTCCGACACGGCCGACGCGTCCGACACAGCCGGCGTGACCGACGCGGGCGGCGCACCCGCCGGGAAGCCGCCGCGCGACCGGCGGGTGCTGCGGGCCGCCCTGCGCTGGACTGCCGCCGTCCTCGTCTTCGCGGCGGCCGGCGGTGCCACGGCGTACGGCATCACCGAGCGCGAGCGCACCGACCTGCCCGGTCTGGGCACCCTGGCCGACGGCCGCTGGGACTACCCCGAGCTGGTGAAGCCGCCCGTGCCCGCGGGCGCCCCGCTGCCCTTCGCCGAGGACAACCGGCAGAACGTCCACTACGCCGACCTGGGCGCCCTGCTGCTGCCCGCCCCCGCCGGGGCGGCACCCGACCGGCAGCCCGGGGCCCAGGCGGGCGAGGGCCGGGCCGACGTCACCCACGAGGTCCCCCTCGGACGGCTCCTGTCCGAATACGCCGAGGACGAGCGGGCCGCCACCCGGCAGTCGCTCGTCGACGAGGGCGTCCGGCACGTGGCCGCCCGGGGCTGGACCATGCCGGACGGCACCAGGACCCGGATCTACCTGATCCGGTTCCCCGGCGCGCAGGCCTCTGCGGCCTGGACCGGCTGCGCCCGGCAGATGTCCCTCGCAGGTACCGGGGAGCTCCAGCTCGACCTGGCATGGACGCGGACGAAGTCCGAGCAGAACTTCGTCACCCGCACCACCGACGTCGAGCTCGGCGTGTACGAGGAGTCCGCGCCCACCGGGCCCGAGCAGACCCGGGCCGCCTGCATCCAGGCGGGTGACGTGCAGGCGCTGGTCGTCGCACGGCGCAGGGGCGGGGTCCCGCCGGTCCCGTTCCACCAGACCGTGGTGCTGCAGAACCAGCTGCTCGGCTGAGTGCCGCCCACCTCGCAGAGAGGGCCGGGCCCCGGACCAGTAGGCTTGGGGACCGGCCCGTACCTCCCGCCGGCCCAGTCCGGAGGGATCCCGACGAATCCTCCGAGGAGCACCCCGTGCTTGAGGCAGTCTTCACCTCCCTGCTGGTCCTGGTCTGCGTCGGCGTTCTCGCCTTCTCCGGCCTGGCCGTGAAGAAGCTGTACCAGGGTCAGCGCTGAACCGCTGACCGCCCCGGACCCCCTCCGCACCTTCCGCACCCGACAGATCGCCTGAGCTGCCAGCCATGATCCAGATCCCCTCCGACCTGAACCCGGGTCTCGTCCCGCTCGCCTTCCTCCTCGGTACCTGGGAGGGCGCGGGTGTCTTCGACTTCCCCGGCGACGAGAAGTGCAACTTCGGCCAGGAGGTCGTCTTCAGCCACGACGGCCGGGACTTCCTGCAGTACACCTCGCACAGCTGGGTCCTCGACGCCGAGGGCAACAAGGTGCGGCCGCTGGAGTCCGAGTCCGGCTACTGGCGCATCGACAAGGACCGCAACGTCGAGGTCGTGATGGTGCGCGACCAGGGCGTCGTCGAGATCTGGTACGGGCAGCTCGCCGACCAGAAGCCGCAGATCGACCTGGCCACGGACGCGGTCGCCCGCACCGCCGCCTCGGGCCCGTACAGCGGCGGCAAGCGGCTCTACGGCTACGTCAAGAGCGACCTGATGTGGGTCGGCGAGAAGGCCACCCCCGAGGTGGAGCTGCGCCCGTACATGTCGGCCCAGCTGAAGAAGGTCGTCACCCCGGAGGAGATCGCCGACATGGCGCGCAACCTCCCGGACATGCCGGACGACGGCATCGCCTTCTTCCGCTGACGCGCTGACGCGCTGACGCGCAGACGCGCTCACGCGGCCACGCGCTGACGCAGCCACGCGCTGACGCGCTGAGGGCCCCGCCCGCAGGCGCACTCCGGCAAGGGGATCACGGCCTCCGTGATCCCCTTCCGCATGCCCGCCCGCCGCCTAGACTGGGGGCGTGGTGACTACCGACTGGAAGAGCGACCTGCGGCAGCGGGGCTACCGGCTGACCCCGCAGCGGCAGCTGGTGCTCGAAGCGGTCGACACCCTGGAGCACGCGAGCCCGGACGCGATCCTCGCCGAGGTCCGCAAGACCGCCTCCGGCGTGAACATCTCCACCGTCTACCGGACCCTGGAGCTCCTGGAAGAGCTCGGACTCGTCTCGCACGCGCACCTCGGGCACGGAGCGCCGACCTACCACCTCGCCGACCGGCACCACCACATCCACCTGGTCTGCCGGGACTGCACCGGGGTCATCGAGGCCGACGTGGACATCGCGGCGGAGTTCACCGCGAAACTGCGCGAGACCTTCGGGTTCGACACCGACATGAAGCACTTCGCGATCTTCGGCCGGTGCAAGGAATGCGCGGCCGGGAAGCAGCCGGACCCCTCCTAGCGGGCCGCCCGGGCAGTCGTACGCTTGGTCCCATGACCAGCAGCCCTTTGCTTGCCCTGCCCGGCGCCGTGGCGGCCGAAGGCCGTGACGAAGCCGTCGCCGCCCATTACGGTGATCTGTTCCGAGAGCAGCGCTCTCTCGCCGAGGGCCGCGGTTTCGTGGACCTCTCCCACCGGGGCGTCGTCACCGTCAGCGGCCCGGAGCGGCTCAGCTGGCTGCACCTGCTGCTCACCCAGCACGTCACCGCCCTGCCCGCAGGCCAGGCCACCGAGGCGCTGATCCTCTCCGCGAACGGCCACATCGAGCACGCGCTCTACCTCGTGGACGACGGCGAGACCGTGTGGGCGCACGTGGAGCCCGGCACCCAGGAGGCCCTGCTCGGCTACCTGGAGTCGATGAAGTTCTTCTACCGGGTCGAGATCGCCGACCGCACCGCGGACTTCGCCGTGGTCCACCTCCCCGCCGGCTCCACCGACGAGCTCGACGAGGAGCTCGTCGTCCGGGACACCCCGTACGGCCGCGACGTCTTCCTGCCGCGCGCCCGGCTGGAGGAGTTCGCCGCCGCGCACGGCCCCGCCGCCGGACTGCTCGCGTACGAGGCGCTGCGCGTGGAGGGGCACCGGCCGCGCCTGGGCCTGGAGACCGACCACCGGACCATCCCGCACGAGCTCGGCTGGATCGGCACCGCCGTGCACCTCCAGAAGGGCTGCTACCGCGGCCAGGAGACCGTGGCGCGCGTCCACAACCTGGGGAAGCCGCCGCGCCGCCTGGTCTTCCTGCACCTGGACGGCAGCGAGGTGCTGCTGCCCGGCCACGGCACCCCGGTGCGGCTGGCGGCGGACGGCGCCGAGGGCCGCCAGCTCGGCTTCATCACCACCGCCGCCCGGCACCACGAGCTCGGCCCGATCGCCCTGGCCCTGGTGAAGCGGAACGTTCCGGTGGACGCCCCGCTGCTCGCGGGCACGACGGCTGCCGCCCAGGAGGTCGTGGTCGCCCCGTAGCGGCGGGCCCGGCCCGGGCCCCGGCCCCGGGACGCTGCGGGGCGGCGGCCCGGACGCCGCGTGGCTTGCGGGCTGCGGGCCTCAGACCTCGACGAGAACGGTGAACGGGCCGTGGTTCGTCAGCGAGACGCGCATGTCCGCTCCGAACCGGCCCGTCTCCACCGTCGCCCCCAGCGCCCGCAGCTGCGCCACCACTTCGTCGACCAGCGGCTCCGCGACCGGGCCCGGCGCAGCCGCGTTCCACGTGGGGCGGCGCCCCTTGCGGGCGTCGCCGTAGAGGGTGAACTGGGAGATGACCAGCAGCGGCGCGTTCACGTCGCTGCACGACTTCTCGCCGTCCAGGATCCGCACCGACCACAGTTTGCGCGCCAGCTGCGCCGCCTTCTCCGGGGTGTCCTCGTGGGTCACCCCGACCAGGACGCACAGTCCCTCGCCGACGATCTCGCCCACGGTCTCTCCGGCGACGGTCACGGCCGCCCCGTCCACTCGCTGAACCACTGCTCGCATACCCCTTGTGTAGCAGGCGTGCACCCGTCCGGGGCCGATCGGGTGGACTGCGACTGCACCTGCGGTACGGAGAGTGGCACGATGCTCGCAAGCGGTGTGCCGCACGTCGAGGGGACGGATTCGTATGAACAACTCTGGTGCCGGACAGCCCCACGGGCCGGCCGCCGTGGACGTCCCGACGACCCGACGGCCCCCGCTCCAGCGCACTCCCGACCGGCTGCCCGACGGCCGGCCCGGGCCGGGACTCGGCGGACTGCGCCTGCCGGAGCTGCGCACCCTGCGCCGCGAGGCCCAGCGGGACGAGGCCGACCTCAGCTACGTGCGCCGGCTGCTCCAGGGCCGCATCGACATCCTCCGGGCCGAACTGGCCCGGCGGGCCGATCCCGAGGCCCCCGTCGTGGACCGGCTCTCCGAGATCCTCGCCGACGCCCCCTCCAGCCGCAGCGCCTCCGCCCGGCACGTCACCCTCGGCACCCCGCACGGCGAGGAGTACCGGCTGCTGGCCGCCGAGATGCTTTCCGACGTGGAGCTGTCCGACCTGGACGCCCGTACGGACGAGGAACTGCACGCCGCGATGGCCCGCCTGGTCCGCTACGAGCACCAGGTCTCGCGGCGCCGGCAGCAGCTCCAGCAGACCACCGACGAGTGCAGCGCGGAGATCACCCGCCGCTACCGGGAGGGCGAGGCGCAGGTCGACGACCTGCTGGCCTGACCCACCGGTCCGGCCGACCGGTCCGGCGCAGCGGCTAGGTCGTGTCTTTCGGATATTGCCGGTCAAGCCCGCGGCGTCTGGTGCCACTGCGTTCGCTGCGCTCACTCCGTCTCGGCTCTCTGAGCCTTCCTTCGGATGCCGAGCGCATCGCAAGGCGGAGGGTGGACCGCCGTACTGGACGTACTTGGTCTGCCCGACAGCTCGGCATCCAAGGGCCTTCAAGAAGAGCCGAGACGAAGCGAGCGGAGCGAGCGCAGTGCGGCGAGGCGCGGTGCCAGGCGTCGCGGGTCAGGCAAGATCCGGAAGACACGGCCCAGGCCCCTGCGCCACCCCGGTGCCACCCGGCCCGACACCGGGAAAACAGGGTGACCCCGGGCGCGGCCCGCCGTACGTTGGCCGGATGAGCGCCGCCGGCACCCCCACGCCTCCCGCCGTCGAAGACCGACCCGCCGCCGAGGTCCGGTCCGTCACCGAGTCCGAGTTCAAGGGCTGGCTGACGGCCGCCCGGACCGGCTTCCTCAGCCCGCCGGTCGTCACGGACGAAGAGGTCGCCCGGCGGCTCAAGCACACCGACATGAGCCGGGTGCAGGGCGCCTTCGACCCGGACACCGGCCGCTGCGTGGCCACCTTCCGCTCCTTCCGGCAGGAGCTGACCGTGCCCGGCGGCGCAGCCGTCCCCGCGGACGCCGTCTCGCACGTGACCGTGCTGCCCACCCACCGCCGCCGCGGGCTGCTCACCCGCATGATGGCCGCGGACCTGCGGGCGGCCAAGGACCGCGGCGAGGTGCTGGCCACCCTGGTGGCTGCCGAGTACCCGATCTACGGCCGCTACGGCTTCGGCCCCGCCACCTCCCTCACCGCCTGGGAGATCGACGTCCCGCGCACCGGCCTCGACCCGCGCCGCACCGGCCGCCCGGAGTGCGGCGGGCGCATCGACCTCGTGGACGCCGCCGAGGTGCGCCGGGTCGGCCCCGTCCTGCACGAGCGGCTGCGGGCCCGGCAGCACGGGCTGATCGACCGCAGCGCCCACTGGTGGGACCGGGCCACCGGGCTGGAGCCGGACCCCTTCCGGCCGTGGACCGAACCCTTCTCCGCGGTCTACCGCTCGCCCGCCGGGGAGCCGGAAGGCCTGGCCGTCTACACCGCCGACGACCGGTGGGGGGACGCGAAGACCCCGCAGAACACCGCCACCGTCAAGGACCTCATCGCGCTCACCGCCGCCGCCGAGCGGGCCCTGTGGCACTACGTGTGCTCCATCGACTGGATCCGCACCGTCCGCAGCGGCCACCGGGCGCCCGACGACCTGCTCCCCGACCTCTTCCCGGACGTCCGGGCCGCCGCGGTCGTCACCCACGCGGACTGGCTGTGGGTGCGCGTCCTGGACGTCGTACGCGCCCTGGAGGCCCGTACGTACGAGGCTCCCGGCGCGCTCGTGCTGGAGGTCGAGGACCCCGACGGCCTCGCCGGTGGCCGCTTCCGGCTCGCGGCCGGCCCGGACGGCCGGGCCCGGTGCACGCCGAGTGCGGAGCCCGCCGAGCTGCGGATCGGAGTGGCCGGCCTGGGCGCCCTGTACCTGGGGGAGGGCTCGGCGGTGCGGATGGCCGCGCTCGGCCGGCTGACGGAGGAGGTGCCGGGGGCGGCCGCCCGCGCGGAGGCCCTGTTCCGCACCGCCCGCCGCCCCTGGTGCCCCGACCTCTTCTGATCCCGCCCGCGCCCGGCGCACCGGCCCCCGCTGTCACATCGGCGGGCGCAGCCGCGTCAGAGAGGTGTACGGCAGCCACGAGGCACGAGCGATGCGACACGGGGAGCGGGACATGACGACGGAGACCGGCCGGCGCGACTACCTGGCGGAGCGGTTCGAGGAGAACCGCGGGCACCTGCGGGCGGTGGCCTACCGGATGCTGGGATCGGTGGGCGAGGCCGAGGACGCCGTCCAGGAGGCCTGGCTGCGGCTGGACCGCAGCGACACGGCGGAGGTGGACAACCTCGGCGGCTGGCTGACGACCGTGGTGGGCCGGGTCTGCCTCGACCAGCTGCGCACCCGCAACTCCCGGCGGGAGGAGCCGCTGGAGGAGCGGGTCCGGATGCCCGAGCCGGTGCTCGGTCCGGCGGACCCGGTGCCCGGCCCGGAGCAGGACGCGATGATCGCCGACTCGGTGGGGCTGGCCCTGCTGGTGGTGCTGGAGCAGCTGGCCCCGGCGGAGCGGCTGGCCTTCGTGCTGCACGACATGTTCGGCATGCCCTTCGACGAGATCGCGCCGATCGTGGACCGCACTCCTGCGGCCACCCGGCAGCTCGCGAGCCGGGCCCGGCGGCGGGTGCAGGGCAGCGCGCCCGTCCAGGACGCCGATCCCGCCGTGCAGCGGGAGGCGGTCGCCGCCTTCCTCGCGGCGGCCCGCAACGGGGACTTCGAGGGGCTGCTGGCCGTGCTCGACCCGGACGTGGTGCTGCGCGTGGACCTCGGCGCGGCCGCGGGCGGGGCGTCGAAGCTGCTGCGGGGGGCGCGGAACGTCGCCCAGCAGGCCCTCACCTTCGCCCGGTTCGGGTCGGTGGGCGTGCCGGCCATGGTCAACGGGGCGCCCGGGGTGGTCTCCATGCCGGGCGGGAAGCCGTCCGCGGTGCTGGGCTTCACGGTCGGCGGGGGCCGGATCGTCGAGATCGACATCCTGGCCGACCCCGAGCGGCTGGAGCGGCTGGACCTGGCCTTCCTGGACGCGGCTGCGGGCGGGCCGGCTGCGGGCGACGGGGGTACCGAGTGATCTTCCTGCGAGTAGGGTGACCGTACGTGACTGTCTCCGATCTCTCCCCCGTGGTGGCGGCCCTGCGCGCGGCCGGCTGCGTCTTCGCCGAGGACGAGGCACAGCTGCTGGCGGCCGCGGCCGGGAGCCCCGAAGAGCTCGACGCCCTCGTGGCGCGGCGGGCGGAGGGCCATCCGCTGGAGCACGTGGTGGGCTGGGCCGGGTTCTGCGGGCTGCGGATCGCGGTGGGCCCCGGGGTCTTCGTACCGCGGCGGCGCAGCGAGTTCCTGGCCCGGCAGGCCGCCCGGCTGGCCCGGGGGGCCGGGCCCGGGGCGGTGGTCCTGGACCTGTGCTGCGGGGCGGGGGCGGTGGGCGCGGCGGTGGCCGCGGCCGTGCCGGGCGTGCGGCTGTACGCGGCGGACATCGAGCCGGCCGCGGTGCGCTGCGCTCGCGACAACGTGGCGGCGGCGGGCGGGCAGGTCTTCGAGGGTGACCTGTACGCCCCGCTGCCGCCGGAGCTGCGCGGCCGGGTGGACGTGCTCGTGGCCAACGCCCCGTACGTCCCCACGGGGGAGATCGGCCTGCTGCCGCCGGAGGCCCGCGACCACGAGCCGCTGGTCGCCCTGGACGGCGGCGCGGACGGGCTGGCGGTGCAGCGGCGGGTCGTGGCCGAGGCCCCCCGCTGGCTGGCCCCCGGCGGACACCTCCTCGTCGAGACGGGCGGGCACCAGGCGGCGGAGACGGGGGCCGCGTTTCGGGCGGCCGGGCTGGCGGTGCGGGTGGCCGCGTCGGAGGAGTACGCAGCCCACGTCGTGATCGGCACGGCGAAACCCAGCCCGTCCGGCGTCTGAGGACCGGGGTCCGGGGCGGAGCCCCGGGGGGTTTCGGCCGGGCCGAGTCGCGGAAAAGGCGTGCCGTTGCAAGCATCCGCTTGCAAAAGTTAGCGCCGCGGGGCAGGATCGGAGCATGGGAACGCTCAACGTCGGGAACCTCGGGGAGTACCTGCGCGAGCAACGGCGCCAGGCCCAGCTCTCGCTGCGCCAGCTGGCCGACGCGGCGGGGGTCTCGAACCCGTACCTGAGCCAGATCGAGCGAGGGCTGCGCAAGCCCAGCGCAGACATCCTGCAGCAGCTCGCCAAGGCGCTGCGCATCTCCGCCGAGACCCTGTACGTGCGCGCCGGGATACTCGACGAGCGCAGCCCGGACGAGGTCGAGACGCGGGCCGCGATACTCGCGGACCCCTCGATCAACGAGCGGCAGAAGCAGGTGCTCCTGCAGATCTACGAGTCGTTCCGCAAGGAGAACGCCTTCGAGGCGATGGCCGACGACGGCGACGGCACCGCCCAAGGCGGCACGGGCACCCCGACGAATCCGAACACGAACTGAACTGAGATCCGGGAGGACCAGTCATGGCCATCACCGATGACCTGCGCAAGACCCTCGCCGACCCCACCCCCCTCTACTTCGCCGCCGGCTCGGCCGACCTCGCCCTCCAGCAGGCCAAGAAGGTCCCGGCCCTCATCGAGCAGCTGCGCGCCGAGGCCCCGGCGCGCATCGAGGCCGTGCGCAACACCGACCCCAAGGTCGTGCAGGACAAGGCCAAGGAGGCCCAGGCCGCCGTGACCGCCAAGGTCACCGAGGTGCTCGGCTCCTTCGACACCGACCTCAAGAAGCTCGGCGAGCAGGCCCAGGACCTGGCGCTCCGCGGGGTCGGCGTGGCCGCCGAGTACGCCGTACGCGCCAAGGAGGCCTACGACCGGGTCGCCGAGCACGGCGAGCAGGCCGTGAAGCAGTGGCGCGGCGAGGTCGCCGAGGAGATCGTCGACCTCGCCGTCACGGTCGAGGTCAAGGAGGAGCCGGCGCAGGAGCCGCAGCCGGCCGAGGCGGCGGCCGGTGCCAAGCCGGCGCGCAAGACCGCGGCCCGCAAGACCACGGCGAAGAAGGCCGCCGCGGAGGAGCCGGCCGCCCCGGCCGAGGACTCCGCCGCCGAGCAGGGCTGACCGGCTGAGGCGCGGGCCGGCGGACCGGGCACCCGGCGGGTGCCCGGTTCGTTGGCCCTTCAGCGGGTAATTTGGCCGCTGGGCCGCCACCCGGCCCGGGCGCCCCGCAGGGGCCGTTCCCCGAAGACGAAGACGACGAAGCTGGTGCCGGCATGCTGATGCAGAAGTTCGACTCCCTCCTCGCGACGCTGCTGTACTTCGGCACGCTCGTGCCCGCCGTCATCGCCCTCGTCCTGGCCGCCACCTCGCGCGAGGACGCGTTCCGGGCCGCCGACAAGCAGACCAAGCCGTTCTGGCTGATCCTGCTCGGGATCACGGTCCTCGTGGACATGTTCCTCGGGATGCTGTTCCTGCAGATCGCCGGACTGATCGCGACCATCGTCTTCTTCGTGGACGTGCGCCCCGCGCTGCGGCAGGTCTCGGGCGGCGGACGCCGGCCCCGCGGCGGCAGCAGCAGCGACGGCCCGTACGGGCCCTACAACGGCGGCCGCTGACCCCAGCCGGGCCCTACAACGGCGGCCGCTGACCCGAGCCGGGCCCTACAACGGCGGCCGCTGACCCGAGCCGGGCCCTACAACGGCGGCCGCTGACCCGAGCCGGGCCCTGCAACGGCGGCCGCTGACCCGAGCCGGGCTCCCTGCGGCACCCGGCCGCGCCTCAGCGCCGCCGACCGCCCGCGGTGCGGTCCAGCAGGACCACGGCCACGTCGTCCGTGAGCTCCCCGCCGTTGAGCCGGCGGGCCTCCGTCACGGCGGCCTCCAGCAGCGCCTCGCCGCTGAGGGACTGCTCCAGGTGGCGGTTGATCATCTCGACCATGCCGTCCTGCCCCAGCCTCTCGCGGCCCCGGCCGATCCGGCCCTCGATCAGGCCGTCGGTGTACAGCATCAGGCTCCAGGTGCCGCCCAGCTCCACCTGGCGGCGCGGCCACCGGGCCCCGGGCAGCAGACCCAGCGCCGGCCCGCTGTTCTCGTACGGCAGCAGCTGCGCGGCCCGTCCCGGCCGGGCGATCAGCGGGGCCGGGTGCCCGGCCAGGCACAGCCCGGCGCGGCGCCCGTCGGGGGCTATGTCCACCGTGCACAGGGTCGCGAAGATCTCCTCGTGCGGCCGCTCCACCTCCAGCACCTCCTGGAGGGTGGCGAGCAGCTCGTCCCCGCACAGCCCGGCCAGGGTCAGCGCCCGCCAGGCGATGCGGAGCTCCACGCCGAGGGCGGCCTCGTCGGGGCCGTGCCCGCAGACGTCGCCGATCATCGCGTGGACCGTGCCGTCGGGGGTGCGGACGGCGTCGTAGAAGTCGCCGCCGAGCAGGGCGCGGCTGCGGCCGGGCCGGTAGCGGGCGGCGAAGCGCAGGTTCGAGCCCTCCAGCAGGGGGGTGGGCAGCAGGCCGCGTTCCAGTCGGGCGTTCTCCTGGGCCCGCAGTTTCGATTCTGCAAGCTTGTACTGGGCGATGTCGGCGCGCTTGCGCTCCACCGCGTACCGGATGGCGCGGCTCAGCAGCCGCCCGTCGAGCTCGTCCCGCGACAGGTGGTCCTGGGCACCGATCCGCACCGCCTCGGCGGCCCGCTCGGTGTCGGTCTCGGAGGTCAGGACGAGCACCGCGTGGCCGGGGGCGATCCGCAGCACCTGCCGCAGGGTGGCCAGCTCGTCCACGGCCGGCTCGGCGGCGGGGCCCGCGGGCGCACCGCCTGCCGCCCCGGCGGCCGAGGGGGCCGCGGCCGGGGCGGGCCGCCGGCCGCCCCGCAGGGACAGGTCGAGCAGGATGCAGTGCACGTCGGGGGTGAGCAGCCGGGCGGCCTCGGTGAGGTTGCGCGCGGTGCGGATCCGGATGCGGTTGCCCTCGCCGTCGAGCATTTCGGGGACGGTGAGGCCGCCCGCCGGATCGTCCTCGATCACGAGCAGGGTCAGCGACTGCTGCTGCGGGTGCTGCGGCAGGTGCTGGGGCGGATGCGGGGGGAGACCGGCCTGACCGCTCTCCGCGGCCGGGGTGTCCCTCTGCCGCGGTACGGGTACGGGCATCGTCTGGGTTCCTTCCCTCCCCCCGAGGGTGCGGCGGTGCCGGAACGGCACCCCACCAGACCGGGACCATAGCGGTACGAGCCGCGTAATCGGAATGCCGCGGCGGAACCGGCCACCGTCATATGCCGAAATCCCGGGGAAAACGGCGCACAGGGGGATGACGAACATCACGCCGGACGGACCGTCCCGCCCGGCACCCGGCACCCGGCACCCGGCACCCGGCACCCGGTACGCCGCGCCCCCGCCCGGTCCGCGGGCTGCGCATGCCGCCCGGGGCGCTGTACGTACGGCCCTGAGGGCTGCGCGTCCGCCCGAGGGCTGCGCGTCCGCCCGGGGGCTACGCGTCCGGCCGGACCACCGCGAGGATCGGCATCGAGCCCGCGCCGGCGATCGTCACCTGCCGCCCCGGCCGCGGGGCGTGCACCATCGCGCCGTCCCCTATGTACATGGCGACGTGGCTGGCGTCGTTGAAGTAGATGATCAGGTCGCCGGGGCGCATGTCCTTGATCGCGACCTTCGGCAGCAGCCGCAGCTGCTCCTGCGAGGTGCGCGGGATCTGCCGGCCGGCCGCCAGCCAGGCCTGCGAGGTCAGACCGGAGCAGTCGAACGCGTCGGGGCCCTCGGCGCCCCACACGTACGGCTTGCCGATCTGGGCCGTGGCGTACAGCACCGCCCGCTTGCCGGCCTCCGTGGCCTTGCCGTTGACGTCCTTGAGCGCGCCGGACTTGAGCCAGTTGTCCTGCGCCTTGTACTGGGCCTCGCGCTCCAGCTGGAGCAGCCGGGCCTTCTCCTCGGCCTCCAGCCGGTTCTCCAGCTGCTCGGCCGCCTTGATCTTGTCGTTGATCTGCTTCTTGGCGGCCTCCTTCTTGATCCGGTTGGCCTCCAGGGTCTTCCAGTGCGCGCTCGCGTCCTTCGCGTACTGCTTGAGGTCCGCCTGGGTGCGGTCCAGCTCGGTCAGCATCCCCTTGGCGGCCCGCTCGCCCTGGCGCAGCAGGCCCGCGCCGTCGAGGAACCGGTTGGGGGTGGGGCTCAGCGCGAGGCGGGCGGCCGGCGGCAGCCCGCCGGTGCGGTATTGGGCCCGGGCCGCGGCGCCCGCCCGGTTCTTCAGGTCGGCGATCCGCTCCTGCCCGGCGACGATCTGCTTGGCGAGGGCGACGAGTTGGTCGGACTGCCGCTTGGCCTCCTCCTCGGCGAGGTTGTACTCGTCGGTGGCCTTCGCGGCCTGGTGGTAGAGGTCCTCGATCTGCTTGCGGACCTGCTCCAGGGCGGGGCTGGGGGTGGGCTCGGGCCGCTGCGGCGCGGCATGGGCCACCCCGGTGGCGCTCAGCACCGTCATGGCGCAGATCAGCGTGAGTGCGGCGGCGCCGCGCCTTCGGTTCACTGTCCCCCCAGCGAAATGTCCGGTCGTTCCCTCGCGACAGAAGCTGATTTACCGTCAGTAACTTGTTGTCGCCTTCGGGATGGTGTCACGACTCGGCGGATTGCGACACCCCCGACCGGGGGTTTGTGGACAACTCCCGCCGTACGGCGCGTCCGACGCCTTCATACGGCTACCGGACGCCCGGGCGCAACGCCTCCCACCGGACCGTCAGCTCCCCCTGCCGCCACCGCCGGGGCCCGTCCGCGAGCGGCCAGTCGGCCGCCAGCGAGCGCGCCGTGCGGATCCACCGCTGCCGCGCACCGAGCGAGGCGTACGGGGCGGCCGCCGCCCAGGCCCGGTCGAAGTCCCGGAGGAAGGCGTGCACCGGCTCGCCCGGCACGTTGCGGTGGATGAGCGCCTTCGGCAGCCGCTCCGCCAGGTCCGAGGGGCGCTCCAGGGAGCCCAGCCGGGTGGCGAAGGTGACGGTGCGCGCCCCTTCGGGCCCCAGTGCGACCCACACGTGGCGGCGCCCGATCTCGTCGCACGTCCCCTCGACGAGCAGGCCGTCCGGGGCCAGCCGGGCGCAGAGCCGCGCCCAGACCGCCGCCACCTGCTCCTCGTCGTACTGGCGCAGCACGTTCGCGGCCCGGATCAGCGCCGGGCGCTCCCCGCCGTCGAGGGGGACCTCGAACCCGCCGTGCCGGAAGGACAGCCCCTCGCGCTCGTACGGCCGGGCGCCGGCCACCCGGGCCGGTTCGATCTCGATCCCCACCACCCGCACCGCGGGGGCCGCCGCCCGCAGCCGGGCCAGCAGTTCCACGGCCGTCCAGGGCGCTGCCCCGTACCCGAGGTCCACGGCCACCGGGGATCCGGCGCGGCGCAGCGCCTGCCCGTGGGTGGCGGCGATCCAGCGGTCCATGCGCCGCAGCCGGTTGGGGTTGGTGGTGCCGCGGGTGACCGTGCCCACGGGGCGTCCGGGGGGCGGTGAGGGGGTGCGGGCGGCCATGACGCCAGGGTATGCGGCCGGTGCGGCACGCCGCCCCCGCCCCCGCGCCGGCCCCGCCCCGCGCCGGCCCCGCCCCGCGCCGGGCCCGCCCCGCCACCCCGCGCTCCGCCCCGGCCGGCGTCCCGGCCGCCCCCGCTCCGCCCCCGTGGCCGGATCCCCACCGCGCCCGCGGCAGAAAAGTTCTGCACAGTGGAATGCGGGCGGCATCCGTGGTGGTTGCACCCGGTGAGGACGGAGACCGTCCTGTTTCCGTCATGCCCGGCGCCCGGAGTGCCCGAGCGAGAGGACCGCTCACGTGAGTCAGTACGTGTCCCGGCTCGGCGGCCTTGGCGGGATCGGCGGCCGCATCGCCGCCGGCCGCCCGACGTTCGCCGCCCCCCACCCGCCCAGGCTCCGCATCCCCGGGAGCCACCACCGCAGGCCCCGCCGCGTGGCCATGCTCAGTGTCCACACCTCCCCCCTGCACCAGCCCGGCACGGGCGACGCGGGCGGCATGAACGTCTACATCGTCGAGCTGGCCCGGCGGCTGGCCGCGATCGGCATCGAGGTCGAGATCTTCACCCGGGCCACCGCCGGCGGGCTGCCCCCGGTGGTCGAGCTGGCGCCCGGGGTCCTCGTACGGCACGTGGACGCGGGCCCGTACGAGGGGCTGGCCAAGGAGGAGCTGCCCGCCCAGCTGTGCGCCTTCACGCACGGGGTGATGCAGGCCTGGGCCGGGCACCGGCCCGGCTACTACGACCTCGTCCACTCCCACTACTGGCTGTCCGGCCACGTCGGCTGGCTCGCCGCCCAGCGCTGGGGCGTGCCCCTGGTGCACGCCATGCACACCATGGCCAAGGTCAAGAACGCGGCGCTCGCCGAGGGAGACACCCCCGAGCCGGCCGCCCGCGTCATCGGCGAGACCCAGATAGTGGAGGCCGCGGACCGGCTCATCGCCAACACCGCGGAGGAGGCCGACGAACTCGTACGGCACTACGACGCGGACCCGGGCAAGGTGGCCGTCGTCCACCCCGGCGTGAACCTGGAGCGCTTCACCGTCGCCGACGGGCGGGCCGCCGCGCGCGCCCGGCTCGGCCTGCCGCAGGACGCGCTGATCCCGCTGTTCGCCGGGCGCATCCAGCCGCTGAAGGCCCCCGACGTGCTGCTGAAGGCCGTGGCCGAGCTGGTGGCGCAGGACCCCGCGATGCGCCGGCGGCTGCTGGTGCCGGTGGTCGGCGGCCCGAGCGGCAGCGGGCTGGCCAAGCCGGAGGGCCTGCAGAAGCTGGCCGCCAAGCTGGGCATCGCCGACCTCGTGCGCTTCCAGCCGCCGGTGGCCCAGGACCGACTCGCCGACTGGTTCCGCGCCGCGTCCGTGCTGGTCATGCCCTCGTACAGCGAGTCGTTCGGGCTGGTCGCCATCGAGGCGCAGGCCACCGGCACCCCGGTGATCGCCGCCGAGGTGGGCGGGCTGCCGGTGGCGGTCAACGACGGGGCCACGGGCTTCCTCGTCCCCGGCCACGACCCCGTGGACTACGCGCGGGCGCTGCGGCGGTTCGCCGACGACCCGGGGCTGACGGAGCGGATGGGCGCCGAGGCGGCCCGGCACGCCCAGTTCTTCGGCTGGGACACGGCCGCGAGCGGCACGGCCGACGTGTACACCGCGGCCCTGCATGATCACCGCCGTCGCGTACGCTCGCTCCATGGCTGAGGTCACGGAGGCAGAGCGCATCGCGCAGGTCGTCGAGCGCACGCTCGCAGACGCGGAGCTGGAGTGGGAGAGCCCGGAGCCGGGCTCGTACGTGGTGAAGCTCCCGGGCACCCGGAAGCTGTCCACGACCTGCTCCCTGCTCATCGGCCGCCACACCCTGTCCGTGAACGCCTTCGTGATCCGGCACCCGGACGAGAACGAGGCGGGCGTCCACCGCTGGCTGCTGGAGCGCAACCTGCGCCTGTACGGGGTCTCGTACGCGGTGGACCGCCTCGGCGACGTCTACCTCACGGGCCGGCTGCCCCTCTCGGTGGTCACCCCGGAGGAACTGGACCGGCTGCTCGGCTCGGTGCTGGAGGCGGCCGACGGGGCCTTCAACCCCCTGCTGGAGCTGGGCTTCGCGAGCTCCATCCGCAAGGAGTACGCGTGGCGGGTCTCCCGGGGGGAGTCCACGCGCAACCTCGACGCGTTCAAGCACCTGACGGAGCGGCCGTCCTGAGGTCCGCGGCGGGCTCCTCCGCCTCGGCGGCGTCCGCGGGCGTCTCCGCCGCCGGCAGGTTGCGCATCAGCAGCCAGTAGCCCAGCCCGGCGAGCGTGCCGAGGACCGCCGTCGCCGCCCACAGCCAGTCCGCGCCGAACCGGTCGATCACCGCGCCCGCCATCAGCGGGGCGACGAACGCGGCCACCGCCCAGGACGTGGTGTAGACGCCTTGGTAGCGGCCGCGGCCGTGCACGGGGGAGAGCCGCACCACCAGGCCCATCTGCGTGGGGGAGTTCAGGATCTCCGCCAGGGTCCACACGCACACCGTCAGCGCGTACCCGGCGAGCGGGCCCGCGAAGGCCGTCAGCCCGAAGCCGTAGCCGGCCAGCAGGGCGGAGAGCACCAGGATCCGCTGCGGGTCGCGGTGTTCGATGAAGCGGGTCACGGGGATCTGGAGCGCCACGATCAGCAGGCCGTTCACGGCGATGACGAGCCCGTACTCGGAGGGGGAGAAGCCGGCCTCTCCCATCGCCACCGGCAGGCCCACCGAACCCTGGGTGAAGACCAGCGAGATCAGGAACGACAGCCCGACCACGCCCATGAACCGGCCGTCGCGCAGGACCGCGCCGAGCCGGACGTCCGGCTCCTTCACCGCCCCCGCCGCCGGCTTCTGCGGCCGGGACTCGGGCAGCTTCACGTACACGAGGACCGCGCACAGCAGGGTCAGGGCGGCCTCGCCGAGGAAGCCCGCGAGGTAGCTGTAGCCGGCGATGAAGCCCGCTCCGGCCGAACTCACCCCGAACCCCAGGTTGACGGCCCAGTAGTTCAGCGCGAAGGCCCGGACCCGGTCCTCGGGCCGGACGATGTCGGCCATCATCGCCTGCACGGCGGGCCGCGAGGCGTTCGAGGCCATGCCGACGAGCAGGGCGACGGCCGCGATGGCCGCCGGGTGCTCCATGAAGCCGAGCAGCGCCACCGAGAAGGCCGTCGAGCTCTGGGCGATCAGCATCGTGGGGCGCCGTCCCAGCCGGTCCGTCATCACCCCCGCGCCGAGCGAGGAGACCACTCCGCCGAGCCCGTGCAAAGCGGCCACCAGTCCCGCGAAGGAGGCCGAAAAGCCCCGCTCCAGGGTCAGGTACAAGGCCATGAACGTGGCGACGAAGGCCCCGAGCCGGTTCACGAGGGTGCTGGCCCACAGCCACCAGAACGCGCGGGGCAGTCCGGACACGCTCGCGCGCGCGGAGTCTCCGAGGGATCTGAGCGAGACGGCGGACATACGGCTCCCCCCTGGCGGCGTACGCGCCGCTGTAACAGGCGTATTGACTGGTCGCACATTACGGATGGGGTGCTCGCGGACGCCACCGGATTGACGCGGACCGTCAATCGTCCGCCCGCGGAAGGCCGTTCCCCAGGGGCCCCGGCAGGGGTCCCGGGACCGTCCCCGCCACCCCCCGGACGGGTCGCGCAGGCCCTCCGCCCGTCCACTAGGCTCGTACGCATGGCCGACGCACCGTACAAGCTGATCCTCCTCCGCCACGGCGAGAGCGAATGGAACGCGAAGAACCTGTTCACCGGCTGGGTGGACGTCAACCTCAACGAGAAGGGCGAGAAGGAGGCGGTCCGCGGCGGTGAGCTGCTCAAGGACGCCGGCCTGCTCCCCGACGTCGTGCACACCTCGCTGCAGAAGCGCGCGATCCGCACCGCGCAGCTGGCGCTGGAGTCCGCCGACCGCCACTGGATCCCGGTCCACCGCTCCTGGCGCCTGAACGAGCGCCACTACGGTGCGCTCCAGGGCAAGGACAAGGCCCAGACCCTCGCCGAGTTCGGCGAGGAGCAGTTCATGCTGTGGCGCCGCTCGTACGACACCCCGCCCCCGGCCCTCGAGGACGGCACCGAGTTCTCGCAGTCCGAGGACCCGCGCTACGCGGCCATCCCCCCGGAGCTCCGCCCCAAGACCGAGTGCCTCAAGGACGTCGTCCAGCGCATGCTGCCGTACTGGTACGACGGCATCGTCCCGGACCTCCTCGCCGGCCGCACCGTCCTGGTCGCCGCCCACGGCAACTCGCTGCGCGCCCTGGTCAAGCACCTCGACGGCATCTCGGACGCCGACATCGCGGGCCTGAACATCCCCACCGGCATCCCCCTCTCCTACGAGCTGGACGCCGACTTCAAGCCCCTCAACCCGGGCGGCACCTACCTCGACCCGGAAGCCGCCGCGGCCGCCATCGAGGCCGTCAAGAACCAGGGCAAGAAGTAACCCTGTAGCGCAAAGAGCCCCTCACCTGCCAGTTCTCGGCGGGTGGGGGGCTTCTTGTCGTCCGTGGGCCGTCTCTGGGCCGTCAGGCGCGCCGGGCCTGCCGACGGACACGGGTCTGCGTGGCGACCAGGAAGGCCACGGGCAGAGCGGCCGCCGGCGGGACGTCGGTCCAGGCGGGGAGAGCTGCCGCCCCGGCGCTGATGGCGAGGAACGGCAGTTCGCGAAGCGAGATGTCGATGGTCAAACCCGGGCGTGGCACGATGGAGGCTCCAGATGTGCTCGTAGGTCCAGACAAGAGGTCATGCAAGCGCGTATGGAAGCGAGAGCCGCCCCTGCCAGGGCGGCTCTCTTTTTGCGCTGCCGCGACCTTAGCGACGCTTCTCTCGCTACGCCAAATTCCCAGGTGAGAGGCTGTGTGTGGGTGAAACTAGTATTTGATTGGATCCAGGGCGGACGGCCTCTGAACTGCTACTTCTCTACTGTAGATGTAGAAGTAGCGGCCCGACGGCCTGTTAATAGCGCCGCATGCGTGGTGCCGTATAGAGGGTAAAGTTATTTCGCATCCCGCTAAGGCTAACGGCTAAGGTTAAGGCTAATGCGGACGCTAATGATGGTGATTGCGGCTGATCACCTCTTGGTGCAAGCCCGAGATCGCCTTCTTAGTCCGCTCCTGACTGGTCGGCATCAAGTGCGCGTAGACCCGAAGCGTCAGGCCGGGGTCCGAGTGGCCTAGGTACTCGGCCAGGGCCTTCACGTTCTCCCCCGGAGTCGAGCAGCACCGAAGCGTAGAAGTGCCTCAGCGCATGCATCCCGTGTTCGCGGGCGGAGGCGTACGTCTCCTGCCCCTTATCCCGCTCGGCGATGACCCCAGCGGCAGCGAGGGCGGGCTTCCACTGGTCGCTGTTGCACATGTTCCGCCACACGTGACCGCCCATCGGCGCGGTGAAGACGAGCTGCTGCCGGGCAGAGGCACATCCCGCCTGCACGGCGAAGACCCGCTCGACGGTCCACGGAATCGCTCGTTTGGCCTTCACGGTCGGGGGCCTTCACCGACCGAGCCGCGCACGGATTCTTGGCGAGCAGGGTGTCATCCACCGCCGCGTTCAGAACGGTCCGCACATTGGAGTAGATGACCCGTGTATACGAACCGACTACTCCCGATGCCTTGAGCTTGGCCAGGCAGTCTCGGATGTGCGTGGGCAGGAAGAGGCCAGTGGCCCCGACCCGATGTACGGGAACGCGTGCAGCCGTAGCTGCGACTCCATCGAGCCCGTGCTGGGGTCGGCGCGGTGGTTGTCGAGCCACTGTTCCGCGTACTGCTTGAAGGTGACCCGACTGGCCTTGGGATCGATGTAGCCCGCGCGACCTGTCGACCTCGATGAGGCGACCCAGGAACGGACGTCCTCCGGGTCGTATCGCAGGTGAACGCCGACCCGGAAGCCGCGCGGACCGGTGCGCTTGCGGCGCCACTGGTAGACGGTCTCCAGCGGCACCCCGAGAAGGTCGGCCAAGTCCACCGGGGTGGGGTACCGGTCAGGCAGAGACACGGGCCCTGGCGTCCGCTTCACATACGTGTGGGTCGACGGCAGACGAGATGGGAGCCGGGCGAGTTGTGGGTACAGGGAGGGGATGCGTGGACCCGCTGACCCTGGCCGGGCGCTCTATTTCAGCCGAAACATGGAGGCGTCTTTCCGCTGTTACCAGCGATTTTTGGGGCACGCACGTCCATCCCCGCAGTACAGGGGACGTTGAAAAAGCGTCGGTCGGCACTTTGGGCACGGCTGGACTCAGATGCTTGCCTGCAAGCAAGTAGTCGCAGGTCATTCATCATGACCGCAGCAAGCAGCCCACTTGGCCGCGACAGCTTGCCGGCAGAGGCGGCCAAGTGGGCCTCGAACCCCCAAAGGAGGCCCAACGTTGAGTGTGTTCTGCGTCCCCCAGCCCCTGTCAAACCCGCAGTGGCGCTTTCTAGTCATCACTGTCATCGTCATCGCGATCCTGGGGTGGCCCGAGTCAGCCGAAGTGTTCGGCGCCTGTGCCGATGCGGCAGCCGTGCTTGGGCTCCTCTTGATGGGCGCTGAGCAATGCAGCGCCGGGCCGTCCCTGGGCCGTGGAACGCCGAGCAAGCCCGGCCAAGGGTGACAACCGCTGACCGGCCGACCGCAGGTCAGCGGGCCTTTACCCGGTAAAGGCCCAGGCCGGAGCAGGAACCAGGGCAAGAAGAAGTAGTCCGCCCGCACCGGCGCCCGCCGCCTGCGGATATTCCGTGGTCGGGGGGTTCGTGCGTCTGGTTGGGTGGGGGCATGACGATGAGGCTGGTGGAGATCACCCCCGAGAACGTGGACGCGGCGCTGGAGCTGCGGGTGCGGCCCGAGCAGGAGAAGAACGTGGCCCCCGTGGCGAAGTCGCTGGCGGAGGCGTACGCCTTCGGCGACTGCGCCTGGCCCCGGCTGATCTTCGACGGGGAGGAACTCGTCGGCTTCCTCATGGCGTTCGTGGACATCCAGTGGGACCCGGCGAAGGACCCCGAGGACCGGCGGTACGGGCTGTGGCGGCTGAACATCGCCGCCGGGGCGCAGGGCCGCGGGTACGGGAAGTACGCGGTGGCCGCCGTGGCCGACGAGGTGCGCCGCCGCGGTGCGGACCGGATGTACGTCAGCTGGGAGCCGGGGGCCGACGGGCCCGGGGAGTTCTACCGCCGGCTCGGCTTCACCGAGACGGGGGAGACCACCGGCGGGGAGCCGGTGGGGGTGCTGGAGCTCGGCTGAGGCCCGGCCGGGGCCCGCAGCGGGCGGGCGCTTCTGCGCCAGTGCGCCGTTGACGCGCCGGGGCGGCTGGGCATGAATGGGTCAGGGCAGTGCGACGCGTACGCCTTCCGAGGAGGAACCCATGGCCGATTCCCCCGTCCCGATCACCCCCGAGCAGGACCAGCAGCCGCCCGCCGAGCCGCTGCGGCTCCCGCTCCTCGCCGCCTGCGGGTGCGGCTCGGGCTGCGGCTGCGGCTGCCAGTCCGGTGCGCCGTGCCAGTGCGGAGGCTGAGCCCCGCCCGCGGGGAGCCAGCGCGAGCGTGGGGTCCGCCCTTCCGGGCGGGCCCTTCTGCATGCGCACCGGCCGGCCGGGGGCTGCGCCGGGCCGGACCGGCCCCGCGGAGCGGCCCCGTGCACCGGCCGGACCACCGCGGTCAGACCGCCTCGGTCGGGGTCTGCAGCTCGTCCGCGTGCTCGCCGGTGACCAGGTAGACCACGCGCTTGGCCACGGAGACCGCGTGGTCGGCGAACCGCTCGTAGTAGCGGCCCAGCAGGGTCACGTCCACGGCCGTCTCGATGCCGTGCTTCCAGCGGTCGTCCATCAGGTGCTGGAACAGCGCCCGGTGCAGCGTGTCCATCTCGTCGTCGTCGGTCTCCAGCTGGAGCGCCAGGTCCACGTCCTTGGTGATGATCACCTCGGCCGCCTTGGCCATCAGCCGCTGCGCGAGCTGCCCCATCTCCAGGATGGTCGCGTGCAGGTCCCGCGGCACCGCCGTCTCGGGGAAGCGCAGCCGGGCGAGCTTCGCCACGTGCTGGGCCAGGTCGCCGGAGCGCTCCAGGTCGGCGCTCATGCGCAGCGAGGTCACCACGATGCGCAGGTCGGTGGCCACCGGCTGCTGGCGGGCCAGCAGGGCGATGGCCCGCGCCTCCAGGTCGTGCTGCAGATCGTCGACCTTCTGGTCCGCGGCGATCACGTTCTCGGCAAGGTTCAGGTCGGCGTCGAGCATGGCCGTCGTGGCCCGCCCGATCGCGGAGCCGACCAGCCGGGCCATCTCGACCAGGCTCTCGCCGATCGAGTCCAGTTCCTCGTGGTACGCGTCCCGCATGGGTGTCCCTCTCTGTATCTACCGGGGGTGTCTCTTCCCGGGGGCCGGGGGGCTCGGACCCCCACGCTCCCACGGTCGGCGGGCTTCGCGACGGACTCCGGCACCACAAGTGAATCAGCACGGTCGCCACGGTGAACTCTGGGCGACGACTGTTCGAGGTGCCACCCGAACGGCTGTGGAACTGTCGCCGGCCCTGCTTAACCTGGACACATGGACGTGAACGCGGCGGTCGCCGCAGCGGCAGCGATCGCCGGGTTGTGCACCGGCGTGATCGCCATGCTGGCGTTCCGCTGGAGCGAGCGCGACCAGGCCCGCCCCACGCGGAGCGCCATGCGCCCCGACATCAACGCGGTCCTCCCGCCCGGCGTGGACACGGTGCTCTCCGTGCTCCGCTCCTCGGCCGTCGTCCTCGACGAGGCCGACAGCGTGGTCAAGGCCAGCTCGGCGGCGTACGCCCTCGGCCTGGTCCGCGGCGGCAAGCTCGCGGTGGAGCCGATGCTCCACATGGCGCGCGACACCCGCCGGGACGGGGAGATACGGCAGGTCGAGCTGGACCTCCCGCGGCGCGGCACCGGCCGGGGCGAGGCCCTCGCGGTCTCCGCCCGGGTCGCCCCCCTCGGCTCCCGCCTGGTCCTGCTGCTCGTCGAGGACCTCACCGAGGCCCGCCGCATCGAAGCCGTGCGCCGCGACTTCGTCGCGAACGTGTCGCACGAGCTGAAGACACCGGTGGGAGCGCTCTCACTGCTCTCGGAGGCCGTCATGGACGCCTCCGACGACCCCGAGGCGGTCATCCGCTTCGCGGGCCGCATGCAGATCGAGGCCACCCGCCTCACCAACCTGGTCCAGGAGCTCATCGACCTCTCCCGGGTGCAGAACGACGACCCGCTGGAGGACGCCGAGCCGGTCCGGGTGGACACCCTGGTCGCCGAGGCCATGGACCGCTGCCGGCAGACCGCCGGGAGCAAGCAGATCACCATGGCCGCCGGAGGCACCGCGGACCTGCGGGTCTGGGGCAACCGCGGACAGCTCGCCGCGGCCCTCGGCAACCTCGTCGAGAACGCCGTCAACTACAGCCCGGCCCGCACCCGCGTGGGCATCGCCGGCCGCCGCGTGGCCGCACCCGGCGGGGACTTCATCGAGATCGCCGTCACCGACCAGGGCATCGGCATCCCCGAGAAGGACCGCGAGCGCATCTTCGAACGCTTCTACCGGGTGGACCCGGCCCGCTCCCGCGCCACCGGCGGCACCGGCCTCGGCCTGGCCATCGTCAAGCACGTGGCCGCCTCCCACGGCGGAGAGGTCACCGTGTGGAGCTCCGAGGGCCAGGGCTCGACCTTCACGCTCCGGCTCCCGGAGGCCGCGCCCCCGCGCGGCCGGGACGCCGGGGACCACGCCGGCCTGCCCGCCGGCGGCACCCAGACCGCCCCCGGTGCCCACGGCGGCTCCGCGGGCACCCATCCCGGAACGGGAACGGCCGCCACCGCTCGCTCCGTCCTCGCAACAGAACCAGCCATTCCTGCCCCGGAGGTCCTTCCGTGACCCGAGTGCTCGTCGTCGAGGATGAAGAATCCTTCAGCGACGCCCTGTCCTACATGCTGCGCAAGGAGGGCTTCGAAGTCGCCATCGCAGCGACCGGACCCGACGGACTGGACGAGTTCGAGCGCAACGGCGCCGACCTCGTCCTCCTGGACCTGATGCTGCCGGGGCTGCCCGGCACCGAGGTGTGCCGCCAGCTGCGCGGCCGCTCGAACGTCCCGGTCATCATGGTGACGGCCAAGGACAGCGAGATCGACAAGGTCGTGGGGCTGGAAATAGGAGCCGACGACTACGTGACCAAGCCCTTCTCCTCGCGGGAGCTGGTCGCCCGCATCCGCGCGGTGCTGCGCCGCCGCGGGGAGCCGGAGGAGGTCACCCCGGCGGCCCTGGAGGCCGGACCGGTCCGGATGGACGTGGACCGGCACGTGGTCACCGTCGCGGGCGCCAAGATCGACCTCCCGCTCAAGGAGTTCGACCTGCTGGAGATGCTGCTGCGCAACGCGGGCCGGGTGCTCACCCGCATGCAGCTCATCGACCGGGTGTGGGGCGCGGACTACGTCGGCGACACCAAGACCCTCGACGTCCACGTGAAGCGGCTGCGCGCCAAGATCGAGCCGGACCCGGGTGCCCCGCGCTACCTGGTGACCGTCCGCGGCCTGGGCTACAAGTTCGAGCCATAGGCCGCGGCGCCGCCGCGGGCGCGCCTGCGGGCTGCGGGCGGCGGAGGACGGAAACGGCCGGAGGGCCCCACCCGAGCTCGGGTGGGGCCCTCCGGCCGTGTCGCGTACGGGCGGGTGCCCGCGGTGCGTCAGTGGCCCGCGGCGTGCGAGGCCGTGCCGGACGGGGTGCCCGCGGGGGTGCCGGACGGGCCGCCGGCCGGGGTGCCCGAGGGGCTGCCGGACGGGGTGCCCGAGGGCTTGCCCGACGGGGTGGCGGAGGCGGTCGGCGCGGCCGGGACCTCGGCCGGGCCGAACTCCTTGAAGTAGCTCGTGGCCGGCACGACGAAGGCGGCCAGCTCGACGTCGCCGGTCTTGCTCAGCTGGAAGACGACCTTCTGCGCGTTGCCGTCCTCGACCGCCTCGCGGCCGTTCTCGATGACGGCGCTGGCGTTGCCCTTGCCGCCGAGGACGACCGAGCCGCCGGCCGGCACGGTGATCTTGCCGGAGCCGGTGGCCGGCTTCAGCTTCACGGTGCCGCTGCCGCCCGGGAGGGTGATCGCGTCGAGGGTCTGCGGCTCCTGGCCGGCGTTGAACAGCGTCGCGGAGACGACGGCCGGGCCCTTCGCCTCCTTCTCGGGCTGCGTGATGACCAGCGCGTTCTGGATCTTGATGTCGCCCTTGGTGATCGCCGCGGTGTCCGGCTTGATCTGCAGGGTCTGCGCGTCGTTGCCCGCGCCGCAGGCGGCGAGCGATCCGATCGAGAACACGATGGCGGCGGCGGCAACGGCGCCGCGTCGAAGGGTCCGGCTCACGGCGGCGGCATCTCCTAGGACGTACGTACGGACGGAAGCGGTTCGGGGGCTCCGCCTGGCGAGGTAAAGCCGCCCTAAGGGTGTGTCAGCGGGCTTAGGTTACCGAGCCGCCGCCCCGCCCCCGCACCCGACCCTCCGCGGGGCAGGCCGTGCCGACCGGGCGGTGGACCGGGCGGTGGACCGCGCGGTGGATCAAGACCGCGGCCGGCGCGTGGATCGCGTGCGTCGGGCGCGTGGATCAGCGCGCGGCTCGGCGCGTGGATCCGCCCGCCGGTTCGCCTTCCCCTCACCCGCCCCCACCCGCACCCACCCGCCCTCAACCCTCCGTCACCCCGCCGTTCACATATCGCGCGCATATCGCCGTTGATCAATTTCCCGCCGTCCCGCGACCGCTTCCGAGGGCCCCGGCAAATACGGCGGAGCTGTTCCGGCGGATCCGCTCCCGTGATCAATTCCGGATTGGGCCGGAAGGCGCTCCGTACAGACGCTCGCCAGTCGAACGGAGTAGTTGACTTTCTCGACTTCGAAACCGGCAAAACGGGACGTACGTCACAGTGCCGCCGTCACTCGTGAGGTGTAACGTGGCCGTTTCGGGGCGTGCTGTCAGCCGCTCCCACCTGCGAATACCCCCTTCCGGAAGCCCTGCGCAGCACGTCCGTGTCCGGGTTGTCAAGCCCCGAGATAGGCCCTGACCTGCGAAAACGCCATTCATAACAGTCAGTTCTCGTGTTACCCTGGATAGCCACGGAAGGGGTACCTGTCACATGACGTTCAAGGTTGGCGACACCGTGGTCTATCCCCATCACGGGGCCGCGCTGATCGAGGCCATCGAAACTCGCCAGATCAAAGGCGTGGACAAGACCTACTTGGTGCTCAAGGTCGCTCAGGGCGACCTGACGGTTCGTGTGCCTGCGGACAATGCGGAGTTCGTCGGCGTTCGCGACGTAGTCGGCCAGGACGGGCTGGACCGGGTCTTCGAGGTGCTGCGTGCACCGTACGCCGAGGAGCCCACGAACTGGTCTCGTCGCTACAAGGCAAACCTGGAGAAGCTCGCCTCTGGCGATGTCATCAAGGTGGCGGAAGTCGTCCGCGACCTGTGGCGTCGTGAGCGCGAGCGCGGACTGTCCGCCGGTGAGAAGCGCATGCTCGCCAAGGCTCGCCAGATCCTGGTGAGCGAGCTCGCGCTCGCCGAGAACACCAACGAGGACAAGGCCGAGGCCCTCCTCGACGAGGTCCTCGCGTCCTGACGCGAGTGCGCTCAACGTCGTGCCGCGGTGCCCGATGACACGCCCCTCCCACGGAGGGGCGCGTTGCCGGGCGCTGCGGCATGTCTGTACCCCGGCGCATGTCCGGACCCGGAGGCACGTCCGCACCCGGACACGGACCGCCACGACGGGCCCCAGTGCCGGCGGGCTGGGCCGGCACGGATCGCCGTACGCGTGAAAGCCGTACTCACAAGCCGTTACTCGTACCCTCTGGGCGTGCCGGGCCCGGGCAGCCGACTCGACCGGTCGTCACGGAAGGGGCCCCGGTCGCGGCATCGTGCCCGGCACTCCCCCAACCTCCGGCCGGGGGTACCCCCAGGCCATACCCACGTCGGCCGAAGGCACAAACCTGGCCGCCCCCACGCCCTTGCCCGGAGCTCCCGATGACTGACGAATCGCGACCGTCCCGCACCGCCGCGGTGATCCCCGCCGCCGGCCGCGGCGTACGCCTGGGCCCCGGCGCCCCCAAGGCGCTGCGCACCCTCGGCGGCACGCCGATGCTCATCCACGCCGTCCGCGCCATGGCCCGCTCCCGGGCCGTCTCGCTGGTCGTCGTGGTCGCCCCGCCGGACGGCGCGGCCGAGGTCAAGAACCTCCTCGACGAGCACGCGCTCCCCGACCGCACCGACTTCCTCGTCGTGCCCGGCGGCGAGACCCGCCAGGAGTCGGTGCGCGCCGGGCTCGCCGCCCTCCCGGAGACCGTCACCTCCGTGCTCGTCCACGACGCCGCCCGCCCGCTGGTCCCGGTGGACACCGTGGACGCGGTGGTCGAGGCCGTCCGCGACGGCGCGCCCGCCGTGGTCCCCGCCCTGCCGGTCACCGACACCGTCAAGGAGGTGGACCCGCAGCCCGCCGGGGCCCCCGAGCCGGTGGTCGCCACCCCCGAGCGGGCCCGGCTGCGCGCGGTGCAGACCCCGCAGGGCTTCGACCTCGCCACCCTCGTACGCGCCCACGAGAGCATCGCCGTCAACGGCGAGGGCGCCACCGACGACGCCGGAATGGTGGAAAAGCTCGGCGTCCCCGTCGTCCTCGTGCCCGGCCACGAGGAGGCCTTCAAGGTCACCCGTCCCCTGGACCTCGTACTCGCCGAGGCCGTACTCGCCCGCAGGAGGGCCACCGATGCCTACTGAGCCCACGCCGCCCGTCGCCCCGGTGATCCCGCTCGTCGGGATCGGCACCGACGTGCACGCCTTCGAGGAGGGCCGCGAGCTGTGGTGCGCGGGCCTGCTCTGGGACGAGGACGCGAGCGGGGGCCACGGGCTCGCCGGGCACTCCGACGGGGACGTGGCCGCCCACGCCGCCTGCGACGCCCTGTTCTCCGCGGCCGGGGTCGGCGACCTCGGCGCGCACTTCGGCACCTCCCGCCCCGAGTGGTCCGGCGCCGCCGGCACCACCCTCCTCGCCGAGGCGGCCCGGATCGTACGCGCCGCCGGCTTCACCATCGGCAACGTGTCCGTGCAGGTCATCGGGGTGCGCCCGAAGGTCGGCAAGCGGCGCGAGGAGGCGCAGAAGGTGCTCAGCGAGGCGGCCGGCGCCCCGGTGTCGGTGTCCGGGACCACCACCGACGGGCTGGGCCTGACCGGCCGCGGCGAGGGCCTGGCCGCCATCGCCACCGCGCTCGTGTACCGGACCCCCGGCCTCTGACCGGACCCGGCCGGTCCCCGCGCCGCCCCGCACGCGGCCGCGGCCGGGCGGCGGTCGCGGCAACGATCGGGGAAACAAAGCGCCCCGCGTCCCCCAAAGGGTCGCGGGGCACCACCACACGCCCACTACCCTTGGTCCCGTGACTATTCGCCTGTACGACACCAACGCCCGGCAGATCCGCGACTTCACCCCGCTCGCGCCGGGCTGCGTCTCGATCTACCTCTGTGGTGCGACCGTGCAGGCCGCCCCGCACATCGGGCACATCCGGTCCGGTCTGAACTTCGACATCATGCGCCGCTGGTTCGCCTACCGCGGCTACGACGTCACCTTCATCCGGAACGTCACCGACATCGACGACAAGATCATCGCCAAGTCCGGCGACCAGGGCCGCCCCTGGTGGTCCATCGGCTACGAGAACGAGCGCGCGTTCAACGACGGGTACAGCGCCCTCGGTTGCCTGCCGCCCACCTACGAGCCCCGCGCCACCGGCCACGTCACCGAGATGGTCGAGATGATGCGCGGGCTCATCGAGCGCGGCCACGCGTACGAGGCCGACGGCAACGTCTACTTCGACGTCCGCTCCTTCCCCGGCTACCTGGAGCTGTCGAACCAGGAGCTCGACAACCTGCTCCAGCCCTCCGGCGAGGGGGAGACCGGCAAGCGCGACCCGCGCGACTTCGCCATGTGGAAGGCCGTCAAGCCCGGCGAGCCCTCCTGGGAGACCCCGTGGGGCCGCGGCCGTCCCGGCTGGCACCTGGAGTGCTCGGCGATGGCGCACAAGTACCTCGGGTCCGCCTTCGACATCCACGGCGGCGGCCTCGACCTGATCTTCCCGCACCACGAGAACGAGATCGCCCAGGCCAAGGCCTTCGGAGACGAGTTCGCGAACTTCTGGGTGCACAACGCCTGGGTCACCCTCTCCGGCGAGAAGATGTCCAAGTCGCTCGGCAACTCGGTGCTCGTCTCCGAGATGGTCAAGCACTGGCGCCCGATCGTGCTCCGCTACTACCTCGGCACCCCGCACTACCGCTCGATGATCGAGTACAGCGAGGAGGCCCTGCGCGAGGCGGAGGCCGCCTTCGCCCGCATCGAGGGCTTCTGCCAGCGCGTCGTGGAGAAGGCCGGCAAGCCGGTCGAGCCCGCCGACCAGGTGCCCCCGGCGTTCGCCGAGGCCATGGACGACGACATGGGCGTCCCGCAGGCGCTGGCGATCATCCACACCACCGTCCGCCAGGGCAACAGCGCGCTCGCCGCCGACGACAAGGACGCGGCGATCGCCCGCCTCGCGGAGGTCCGCGCCATGCTGGGCGTCCTCGGCCTCGACCCGCTCGACCCGCACTGGGCCGGCACCGACGGCGACCGCGGCGAGGAACTGCACGGGGCCGTGGACACCCTCGTACGGCTCGTCCTCGACCAGCGCGAGGCCGCCCGCGCCCGCAAGGACTGGGCCACCGCCGACGCGATCCGCGACCAGCTGCAGCAGTCCGGCCTGGTCATCGAGGACAGCCCCACCGGGCCGCGCTGGACGCTCGGCCCCCGCTGAGCCGGGCCGCCCGGAGCAGCCGCGCCGTGCCGCCCGGCCTTCCGGGCGGCACACTCTTCATACGTACATATCGCAGCACGAACGAAAACAGGTAGAGGTCATGGCCGGGAACAGCCAGCGCAGGAACCGCCGCACGTCCAACAAGAAGGGCGCCACGGTCGGCAGCGGTGGCCAGCGGCGCAAGGGCCTGGAAGGCAAGGGCCCCACGCCCAAGGCCGAGGACCGCAAGGGCCACAAGGCCTTCCGGATCTCCAACGCCATGGCCCGCCAGGCCGCCAAGCGCCGCCCCGCCCCCCGCCGCGGCGGCCCCAAGGGCCAGAGCGAGATGGTCGTCGGCCGCAACTCCGTCTTCGAGGCCCTGCGCGACGGCGTGCCCGCCACCACGCTCTACGTCCAGCAGTTCATCGACAACGACGAGCGCGTCCGCGAGGCCCTCGCCCTCGCCCAGGCCCGCGGCAACATCAACCTGATGGAAGCCCCGCGCCCCGAGCTCGACCGCATGACCAACGGGCTCAACCACCAGGGCCTCGTCCTCCAGGTGCCGCCGTACGAGTACGCCCACCCGGAGGACCTCACCGCCGAGGCCTACGACGAGGGCCAGGACCCGCTGATCGTCGCCCTCGACGGGGTCACCGACCCGCGCAACCTCGGTGCGATCGTCCGCTCCGTCTCCGCCTTCGGCGGCCACGGCGTGGTCATCCCCGAGCGCCGCGCCGCCGGCATGACCGCCGGCGCCTGGAAGACCTCCGCGGGCACCGCCGCCCGCACCCCGGTCGCCCGCGTCACCAACCTCACCCGCGCCCTCCAGGACTACAAGAAGGCCGGCATCACCGTCGTCGGCCTCGCGGCCGAGGGCACGCACGAGGTCCAGGACCTGGAGGCGCTCGGCGGCCCCGTCGTCATCGTCGTCGGCAGCGAGGGCAAGGGCCTGGGCCGCCTCGTCGGCGAGACCTGCGACTTCCTCGTCCGCATCCCGATGCCCGGCGGCGCCGAGTCCCTCAACGCCGGCGTCGCCGCGGGCGTCGTCCTCTACGAGGCCGCCCGCCGCCGCGCCTGACGCCTTCCCCCGCGCCTGGGCCTCCTCCCGGAGGCCCAGGCGTGCGTTCGAACGGCGGGCAGCCATGCGAGTGGCCGGAATTTGACGGGTCTCGGACACATCCCCGGTGTCAAGGCAGTGTCCTAAACACTCATCACTCGGTTAGATGAGTGTGGACACCAGAACGCCCAGGTTCGACGACCAGCCCGCGCTGAGCATGGTGAAGGTGCCGTGCGACCCGGCGCAGGTCATCGTGAACCACGCCAGCTTCCGCGTGCAGCTCGCCGCCGCCCCCCGACGGCCCGCGCCCCCCGCCGGTCCGCTCCGGGTCCCCGCGCTGAGCGGCGCCGCGGCCCTGGCCGGCGCCTCGGTGCGGACCCGGCGCCGGGCCCCCGTGGTGTGGAGCGGCAAGTCCGACGGCGCCGCCACCGGCGGCCTCCTCCAAGCCGTCCGCGAGGCCGGCCACGGACAGCCGTACGGCACCGGCGCCGCCGACGGCGGCACCACCCAGGTCATCCCCCGCATCGACCTGGCCGACGACACCATGCCCACCCCCACCGTCATCGGCCAGCGCAGCCGTCCCCACCCCGAGGACGACACCCAACTCATCGCCCCCGTACGGGACTACGAAGGCGGCTACGACAGCGGCTACGGCGGCCGCCACGGCTACGGGCCCGCCCCCGACGAACTCGGCGCCGCCGGAGCCGCCGACGAGGCCGGCCTGCGCCGCCCCGCCGACCGCGACACCGACCGCCAGGGCTACTACCCCGACCGCCGCATGAACCTCGGCCTCGTGCTGCTCCCGCTGCGCGTCTTCCTCGGGTTCATCTCCATCTACGCCGGCATGGGCAAGCTCTGCGACCCCGTCTACTTCGACGGCGGTGAGCGCGGCTCCATGGTCACCTGGCTGCACACCCTCCACCCCTGGGCCCTCGCCGAACCCCTGCGCGACTTCGCCCTCTCCCACCCCGTCGGCGCCGGCCTCACCGTCGCCTTCCTCCAGGTGATCGTCGGCGTCCTCACCGTCTTCGGCCTCTGGCAGCGCTTCGCCGCCTGCATCGGCGCCCTGCTCTCCGCGGCCCTGCTCATGACCGTGAGCTGGAAGACCGTCCCCGCCTACGACGCCCCGGACATCATCTACCTCGCCGCCTGGAGCCCGCTGATCATCGCGGGCGCCCCCGTCTACTCCATCGACGCCCGCCTCTCCGGCGAGGCCTGGCGCACCCTCGGCCCGCGCTCCGCCCTCTGGGAGCTCCGCCGCCGGGTCCTGCGCCGCGGCACCATGATCGCCACCGTGGTCGTCGGCCTGACCCTGCTCATCGGATCCGTGCTCGGCGGCGCCGTCCGCTCCAGCACCGTGGTCACCGTCCCCGGACCGGGCGAGGCCCCCAGCAACTACCTGCCCGGCCAGCCCCTCCCGCAGGAGCCCGTCAGGACCCGCAAGCCCGCCAAGAAGGCCGTACGGCCCACCGCCCCGGCCTCCACCCCCGCCGAGCGCCCCGCCACCCGGCAGCAGACCACCCCCGGCAGCACCCGCACCGGCACCACCCGGGGCGCCGAGTCCCCGACCGCCACCCGCGGCAGCAGCACCGGCGGCTCCACCGCCCCCCGCCAGAACACCCCCCAGCCCCCGCCCGCCACCAGCGGCCGCCCCAGCTCCTCGGGCGGCACCACGGGCGGCGGCGGCAGCACCGGCGGCGGCACCACCGAGCCCGCCAAGCCCGGACTGGTCGGCGGCCTCCTCGGCTGACCCGCCGCCCCGCCCCCCCCGCCGACCCGTCGGCGGGGGGCGTACGGACGCAACACGAAGGGCCCGGCGCGCGAGATGCGCGCCGGGCCCTTCCCCGTGTCCCCGGACCGGCTCCGGACCGCGGTGCCCCGCGGGAGGCCTCAGAGGCCCCGCTGGGACTCCAGCTCCTTCGCGGCCTCGGTCAGGTCCTTCGCCGTGTCGATCGCCCGCCAGTAGGCCCCCTGCGGCAGCGGGAAGCCGGCCAGCCGCCGCTCCCGGGCCAGCCGCGGGAACGTCGTCCGCTCGTGGTCGCCCAGATCCGGCAGCAGCGAGGCGAACTCCGCCGAGAACACGTACACGCCCGCGTTGATGAGGTACGGGGACGGCGGCGACTCGATGAAGTCCAGTACGTGACCGAACTCGTTGGTCTCGACCGCACCCCAGGGGATCCGCGGCCGGGCCAGCGCCAGGGTCGCGGTCGCGGCGCGCTCCTCGTGGAAGGCCGCCATCTCGCGCAGCGAGAACCGGGTCCAGATGTCCCCGTTCGTCGCGTACCAGGGGCGCTCCGGATGCGGCAGGTGCGCGGCGGCGTACTTCAGGCCGCCGCCGCGGCCCAGCGGCTCGCTCTCCACGACCGTGGTGACGCGCAGCGGGAGCTCGGTCTTCGCCAGCCAGTCCTGGAGGACCTCGGCGAGGTGGCCGCAGGAGACGACGGCGTCGGTGACGCCCTCGGCCGCCAGCCAGGCCAGCTGGTGCCCGATGATCGGCACCCCCGTCCCGGGGATCTCCACCATCGGCTTCGGCCGGTCGTCGGTGTACGGACGCAGCCGCGAACCCTGGCCGCCCGCCAGGACCACGGCCTGGGTGGGGGCGGCGGGGAACGCGGCCGCGGGTGCTGCGGTGGATGCTGCTGTCGTGCCGGCTGCGGAGCGGTCTCCGGAGCCGTCTGCGGAGCTTGCAGGGGGCGCTGGCGTCATGCGCGCAGCCTATGACGGGACGGGCGCACAGGGGGGCGTACGGCGGGCGGCGGGCGGGGCCGGCGGGCGGGAGTGCGACCGAACCGGGCGCGGCGGGCCCGCTGCGGTGCCGCCCGGCAGGCTCGGGATGCCGGGGCGGCCCCGCAGGCGCACGGTGCCCGCTGCTGGACGGGCCCGCGGCGGGCGTCAGCTGAAGGAGGCCACGCCCGCGGCGAAGGAGGTGTCGCAGGCCGGACGCGCGTACGTCTGCGCCTTCGTCGGCCCGTACAGCTTGGCCGCCTGCACACCCAGTGCCTTGGCGATCTCGCCGCAGTAGGAAGCCAGCGAGGGGCGCTTGTCCACCTGCTGCTGGAGGTGGGTCAGGACCACGCCCGGGTCCTGCTTCGCCTGCAGCTCGCCGAGCAGCTTGTCGCGCAGCACCTCGTGCGGGGCGCGGACCTTGGCGGGCACGGAGACGTTCTCCGCGGCGGCGGTCAGGACCTGGGAGGAGGAGTTGTCCGCCCAGGGGACCATGGTGACCGCGAGGGTCCCGGAGAGGACCAGGACGACGGGCAGGACCAGGGCGAGGGATCGGCCGATACGGCGGGCAGTGTGGGTCACGAGGGCGAGAGTAGCGCTCGGTGAAGATTTGGCGACATTTAGTCACCCTGTCGAGGGATGGTTCGACGTGGTTTTTCGAATGGGGTGTTGACGTACACCGCTCGAAATGCCCGTTGTGCCGGGGTATTTGTCACACTGGCCCCCGCCGGAAGGGCGGGGGCCAGTGCGGTTGCCGCGGGGCCTCGGGTCAGTCGGCGAGGCGCTCGCCGGTGGAGGTCGAGAACACGTGGATCTCACCCGGGCGCGGGACCACGTGCAGCGTGGCGCCCTTCTCCGGCACCTGGCGGCCGTTCACGCGCACCACGAGGTCCTGCGCGGTGCCGCCGACCTCGGCGGTGCCGTACACGTATCCGTCGGCGCCGAGCTCCTCCACCACGTTGACGGTGACGGCCAGGCCGCCCTCCGCGACGAGGTCGAAGTGCTCGGGGCGCACGCCCACGGTGACCGTGCGGTCGCCCTTGTCGGCGGCGGAGGACAGCGCCTCGCGGGACACCGGCACCACGCTGTCGCCGAACTTCACGCCGCCGTCGGCGATCGGGACCTCGACCAGGTTCATGGCGGGGGAGCCGATGAAGCCGGCGACGAACAGGTTCGCCGGGCGGTCGTACATGTTGCGCGGGGTGTCGACCTGCTGGAGCAGACCGTCCTTGAGCACGGCCACCCGGTCGCCCATCGTCATGGCCTCGACCTGGTCGTGGGTCACGTAGACGGTGGTGATGCCGAGGCGGCGCTGCAGGCTCGCGATCTGCGTACGCGTGGAGACGCGGAGCTTGGCGTCCAGGTTGGACAGCGGCTCGTCCATGAGGAAGACCTGCGGCTGCCGCACGATGGCGCGGCCCATGGCCACGCGCTGGCGCTGGCCGCCGGAGAGGGCCTTCGGCTTGCGGTCCAGGTACTGGGTCAGGTCGAGGATCTTGGCCGCCTCCTCCACCTTCTGCCGGATGGTGGCCTTGTCCACACCGGCGATCTTGAGCGCGAAGCCCATGTTGTCGGCGACGGACATGTGCGGGTACAGCGCGTAGTTCTGGAACACCATCGCGATGTCCCGGTCCTTGGGCGGCAGGTTGGTGACGTCGCGGTCGCCGATGCGGATGGCGCCGCCGTTCACGTCCTCCAGACCCGCGAGCATGCGCAGCGAGGTGGACTTGCCGCAGCCCGACGGACCCACGAGGACGAGGAACTCCCCGTGCTCGATGCTGAGCTCAAGCGCGTCGACGGCGGGCTTGTCGGCCCCCGGGTACAGCCGGGTCGCCTTGTCGAAAGTGACAGAAGCCATGGTGATGCGTCCCTTCACCGGCAGGAACGTGCCGGACGATCCGAGTGGAAGGAAGGATGGTCTAGTCCATCAAGATGGACTTCCCGCGCACGCTACCTGCAGATCCCGGTTCTGTCAGCAGGCAGAGCGCCGCCCTTTTGGCGTGGGTGAGGCAGAGCAGCTCACTTCTGACCTCCTGCCGCCCTCGCGAGCGGCGTTTCCTGCTTCACCGTCCGGTGCCGCCTCGTACGGCCTCACGGCCGCATCGACGCGGTCTTACCCGGACTCCACAGGCAAGAAGACCGACAGCCCGTCGGCCCGTACATCGGGGCGCGGCCTACGCCGCCACCTCGGGCAACTCCGAGACGCGCATCACAGCGGGGGCCGGCCGCCCCGGAGGCAGCGCCATCGCCACCTGCCAGTACATCCGCAACCCCTCGTCCCGCAGGTTCACCGCCGCGTTCCCGTCCCGGTCGTGCTGCGCCCCGCAGGCGCCGCAGGTCCATGACCGGACCGAGACGTCCAGCCGCTCCCCCTTGGTGTGACAGGCCGAGCACCGCCGCGTGGACGGGAAGAACCGGTCCACGACCACCAGGGTTCGCCCGTACCACTCGCACTTGTAGCGGAGCTTGACCAGCAGTTCGCCCCAGGCGGCATCCTGGATCGACCGGTTCAGTCTCGCCTTCCGCCGTCGGCCGGGGCCGGAAGCGGAGCGGACCAGGGACGCGACCGACAGGTCCTCCACCACGAGCACTTGGTTCTCGCGCACGAGGCGGGTGGTGAGCTGGTCGATCAGGTCCCTGCGCGCGTCCGCCATCAGGGCGTACAGGCGGGCGATCTTCTGCCGCGTCCGGTTCCGGTTCCGTGAGCCCCTCTCCCTGCGGTGCAGCTCCTTCTGGAGCCGCGCCAGCTTCGCCGTGTACGTCTTCATCAGCCGCGGGTGATCCACCGTGACGCCGTCGTCCAGTGTGACGAGGGCGGCGAGACCGAGGTCGATGCCGACGGCGCGAGGCGCCTGCGTGCCCGGAACGAGCGCCGGGGGCAGTGGCTCGATCCGCTCCTCCACGAGCACGGAGACGAAGAACCGGCCCGCCCGGTCGCGCGACACGATCAGCTTCACCGGCTCGCACCCCGGCGGCAGCGGCCGCGACCACCGCACGTCCAGCGGCCCCGACTGCTTGGCGAGGCTCAGATCACCCGTACCCGGCCGAGTCGGATCCTCCGCCCACCGGAAGCCGGTACGGACGTACGTCGCCGAGTCGCGAGAGCGGTGCCTCCGCTTCGGCTGGGGGTACTTCGCTCCGCCCTTGAAGAAGCGGCCGAACGCCGCCTCCAGGTGCCGCAACGGCTGCTGGAGCACCGTCGAGGAGATCTCACCCAGCCAGCGCGTCTCCTCCGCCCGGCGCCAGCCGGTCAGCGCCCGGGAGGTCTCCGCGAACCCGACCCTCAGCCGGTGCTCCCGCCACGCCTTCGTCCGCAGCGCCAGCGCCTCGTTGTAGACCCACCGGCACGCCCCGAACGTCCTGGCCAGCTGCTCGGCCTGCTCCTCGGTCGGGTAGAAGCGGTACCGGTACGTCCGCTGCCAGGTGCCCGGCTCCTTCGCCCGCCCCTTGAACGGCGCCTTACGCCCCCGGTGCTTGCGCTGCTCGGGGATGCCGAGCAGGTCCCGCTTGAGGCGCGTGGATTCCGTCGTATCGGTCACTGGCCCCTCCCCTGGCCGTTCGGAGCCGGAACTGCACTCCAGTGCGTAGAACGAACTGGATGGCGAACGGGTCACGGGCGGCTGGCGAACTTCTTCGCGGGGCGAGCGGGCCGCTGTGTACAGTGAGGGCGGCTCGCGTGCGCGGTGATACCGCGCTGCTTGTCACGCCTCCTTAGCTCAATTGGTAGAGCAACGATCTTGTAAGTCGTAGGTCGTCGGTTCGATTCCGACAGGGGGCTCCATCCCAGGTCAGCAGCTTGCCGGCCGAGTGGATTCGAACGAAAGCGGAGGGCCCCGGGTGATTCACCCGGGGCCCTTTCGCATGCCCGGGGTCACCCCGCGGGCCGTCGCCACAAGCCCGGATCCGGGCGGAATCCCGTCGCGTGGATCAGGGCGCGGGTGCGGGCGCGGCGGCGGGGGTGGTCCGGGGTGGGGGCGGCGTGGACGTACGGGCCGAAGCGGGAGCAGAGGGTCTCGTACGCGGCCGGGTGGCGGCGGAGCGCGCGCCAGGCGTCGATGACCAGGGGCGGGGCTGCCATCGCGGTGCCGGGGTTGAGGGCGCGGGCGGCCGTGAACTTGACCGCTTCGGCGACGGCCCGCTCGGCGAGCTCGGCGGGGAGTCCGGGGTGCGCCTCGCGGAGGGTGCGGCAGGCGGCGGGGAAGGCGGGGCCGAACAGTTGCCGGGGGCTCAGGGGTGCCGGCGGGGGTGGCGGCGGAGTTCGACGTTGCAGTCGGTGGCGCGGGAGTGGTCGCCGTCGCGGCGGGCGGCCGCCCGTTCGTGCGCGAGTGCTGCGCAGACGCCGCAGCCGGGAGTGGGGGCCGGGTCGGGGGCCGGGAGGTGCAGGTGGGGCGCGGGGGACAAGGTGGTGGGGTCGCCGGGCATGGGTGGGCCTCCTAGGGCCGTGCCACTTCTCTAGGTACCTCTCCAGTGAAGCGACGCGCCTCGGCTCTGGTCACGTGTTCTCTATACATCTCCAACCTTTTGGGTGGGGCAGGCGCGCCGGTCCTAAGGTGGTCCGGTGGACAGCACGGGCAGTGGGCGGCAGGCGAAGTACGTGCGGATCGCCGATGAGTTGAGGGCCGGTATTCAGTCGGGTCGGTACGGCCCCGGGGACCGGTTGCCGGGCGAGAACGACCTGATGGCTGCTCATGGCGTGGCGCGGATGACGGCCCGGCAGGCTCTGGGCGTCTTGCAGCACGAGGGACTTGCCGAGGCGCGCAAGGGTGCCGGGGTGTTCGTCCGCGGGTTGTGGCACAGCCCCACGCGGCGGCGGGGGATTCAGCGGCTTGCGCATGAGCAGTGGGGTGCCGGGCGGTCGGTGTGGGCCGATGAGGCGGGGGAGCGGGAGCTCGTCGTCGATCAGGTCGAGGTGCGGGAGGCGTCGGCCGGGGAGCCGGTCGCGTCCGTGCTGGGCGTGCCGGTCGGGGCTGCGGTGTGGGTGCGGAGCCGGCGGTTCGTGCTGGACGGGAAGCCCGTGATGACGGCGGTGTCCTGGCTGCCGGACGAGCTCGTGGCGGGGACGCCGGTCACCGAGGCGGACACCGGGCCGGGCGGGACGTACGCGCGGCTGGCGGAGCTGGGGTTCGGGCCGGTGCGGTTCCGGGAGGAGAGCCGGTCGCGGATGCCGTCGGCGGAGGAGGCCGAGCGGCTGCGGCTGGGGGCCGGGACCCCGGTCGTGGTGGTCGTGCGCACGGCCTTCGCGGAGGGCGGGCGGGTGGTCGAGGTGAACGAGATGACGCTCGACGCCGGGTCGTACGTGCTGGAGTACGAGTTCGACGCGTAGGGGCGTGGGGCGGTGAGGGGACCCCTACCGGCCGGTTCGGAGCGGGTGCGTGTTAGCGTCCGCCGACTGTTGAGAGACATGGGGGAAGCTTTGCGGAAGCTTGTTGGGGCCGGGGTTGCGGCTGTGATGCTGGCGACCGGGGTGGCGGCCGGGACGGCCGTGGCGGCGGGGGATCCGACGTTCTACTTCGATCCCGTCACGGACAAGACCGTGATGCCGGGCGAGGGGCGGGTGTGGCTGTCGCCGGGTTCGACCGGTGGGGAGCACACCGGGGAGCCGGACGGGACGTACGTCTACGCGATTTCCAAGAAGGCGCTGACCGGGGGGACCTGGTACGGCGGTGTGCCGGCCGGGATGAAGATCGACCCGACGGACGGGTGCAAGGCCAAGGCCGGGGTGGCCGGGGTCTACCTGTGCGACCTGCAGGGGTGGAACAACCCGGCTCCGGAGATCTCCGCGGCCTCGACCACCGCCGACATGTCGACCGCGTACTACAGCCTCGTGTACGTGCCGCGCGGCGCGAGCATCGAGGCGGGTGTCAAGGAGGCGCAGACGGCGGGCTCGAAGCCGGTCACCGGCCGCCGGGCGCACGCGACGGTCGTGGCGAAGACGAAGGCGCACGTCGCGAAGAACACGATGGCGCTGACGACGCCCGCGCTGCCGGCCGGCGGCACGGTGTCGCACACGGTGAAGCTGCACGCGGTCGACAAGGGCCGGCTGTCGATGTACGTGACCCAGGCCCCGGGCTTCCGCAGCTGGGACGAGGGCGAGCTCAAGGTCGAGGCCGACGGCGTGGAGTCGAGCGCCGGCATCGACGCGACCGAGTGCGACCACTCGCTCGGCGAGGTCGGCGAGATCCGCTGCACGGTCAAGAAGCCGGGCGACTACACGATCACGTACAAGCTGAAGGCGGACGCGGCCTCGCCGGCGTGGAAGCTGCGCAACACGGCGACGTACGAGGTGTACGACTTCGGCACGGGCAACCCGGAGTCGGTGTCGGACTTCGCGGTCACCGGGGGCCCCGCCGTGACCGAGCGCTTCCGGCTGGTGGGCCGCAAGGCGGACGGCGAGCTGTACGACTACCGGGGCACCGGCAAGGGGTCGAGGCCGTTCGCCATGGTGGAGCTGGTCGGCGCCAGCCTGAACTGGAACCAGTACTCGGCGCTGACCCGGCTGGGTCCGGTGACGGTGCAGAGCACCGGTCCGGGCGCGGTGGCGCGGTCCAAGGACGGCGTGCTGTGGTTCTACCGGATGGCCGGGCACGGCGGGATCTACAAGGACCGGCTGCGTGTCGGCGCCGGGTGGAACGCGTTCAACTCGCTGACGGGTGCCTCGGACCTGACCGGGGACAAGAAGGCGGACCTGCTGGCGCGGGACACCGCGGGCACGATGTGGCTGTACCCGGGTACGGGTGTCGCCACGGCGCCGTTCGGTACGAAGCTGAAGGTCGGCGCGGGCTGGAACGCGTACAACGCGCTGGCCGGCGGTACGGACGTGACGGGTGACGGCAAGGCGGACCTGGTCGCGCGGGACGCGGCGGGCGGGCTGTGGCTGTACCCGGGTACGGGTGCGGCGGCGAAGCCGTTCGGTGCGCGGGCGCAGATCGGCACCGGCTGGGGGATCTACGACTCGATCGTGGCGCCCGGGGACCTGAACTCGGACGGCAAGGCGGACCTGGTGGCGCGGGACAAGTCGGGCGTGCTGTGGTGGTACCAGGGCACGGGTGCCGCGGCGAAGCCGTACGCGTCGCGGGTGAAGGTCGGTCCGGGCTGGCAGACGTACAACCTGCTGTTCTAGCGGCGTGCACGCTGCTGTTCCGGCGGCGTGCAACCTGCTGTTCCGGCAGCCGGATGCGAGTGAAAAGCGGCCTCCGTCCCTTGTGGGCGGGGGCCGTTACTCTGTAACAAACGCCCGTGTTATACGGTCCGCGCACGTCATGCGGGGAACATGACGTTGCCGCGGCAGCACTATGCCGCCTTCACGTAGTGGAGCGCGAGATGCGCGAAATGCACGAGATGCGAGGAAAGTTGGGGCGGGGCGCGGCGCGTCTCGGCGTGTTCGGGGGTGCGGCGGCGCTGGTGGCCGCCGGTTCGGTGCCCGCGTTCGCCGCCGTGAGCGATGACTACGCGTTCACGTTCAAGGAGCACGTGGTGGCGCCGGGCGAGGGCTCGATGGCGCTGCTGCGGCCGGACACGGTGGACGGGATGCCGAACGGCACGCTGGTGTTCGCGATGTCCAAGGCGCCGCTGACCGATGCGTCCTGGGCCAACGGGGGCCTGCCGGTGGGGATGTCGGCGCGGACCGACGACGCGTGTACGGCTTCGCCCACCGTCAAGGGCGTGTTCCTGTGCAAGACGGGTGAGGACACGGGGTTCGTGGGTCCGGCGGTGTTCGCCAAGGACTCGGTGAAGGACAACACGAAGCTGCACTTCGGTGTGGCGTACGCGCCGCGCGGCTCGGATCTGAAGGCCGCGGTGAAGAAGGCGCAGCTGGCGCAGAGCGCGCCGGTGCGGGGCCGGGTGGAGGCGCACTCGGTGACGGTGCTGACCTCCGAGCACGTGAAGAAGAACAAGCTGTCGCTGAAGGTCCCGGCGCTGCCGGCGGGTGGCTCGGTGACCCAGTCGGTGACCGTGAAGGCCTTCGACGCCGGCAAGCTGCGGGTCGGCTTCGGTGCCGCGGCGGGCCAGCGGCAGTGGGACAAGGGCGAGTTGAACGTCGAGGTCGCGTCGGTGCAGCCGGGTGCGGGTGCGTCGAACTGCACCTTCGCGCCGGGCGAGCTGGCGTGGGAGGGCCTGACGTGTGACGTGGCGGCGCGCGGGGGCGCGGACGTGACGGTGAAGTTCACGCTGAAGGCGGCGGCGACCTCTCCGGCGTGGCAGCTGGACGCGTATGCCGGGTACGAGGTGTACACCTCGGGCTGGGGCGAAGGGCCGCAGGCGCAGGCGCAGTTCGGCGTGCAGAGCCCGTACCCGGTGAAGGAGCGGCACCTGCTGCTGGCCCGGGACAAGAAGGGCGGCCTGTGGGCGTACGCGGGTACGGGCCAGGCCTCGCGGGTCTTCGAGCGGGGTGAGAACTACGGCGAGGAGTGGAAGAAGTACACCCTCGCGGCGAAGCTCTCCCCGGTGAAGGTGCAGATGGCGGGCGGTCCGGTGGTGGTCCGGGATGCGGCGGGCGTGCTGTGGTACTTCCCGCTGACCGGGCAGGGCGGCCTGTGGGAGCCGCTGAAGGTCGGCGCGGGCTGGAACGTGTACGACGCGCTGACGGGTGCCGGGGACGTGACCGGTGACGGCAGGGCGGACCTGCTGGCGCGGGACGCGAACGGCACGCAGTGGCTGTACGCGGGCACGGGCGTGGCGGCGAAGCCGTTCGCCCCGCGCGTGAAGATCGGCGCGGGCTGGAAGGTGTTCGACTCGCTGTCGGGCGGCGCGGACCTGACGGGCGACGGCAAGGCGGACCTGCTGGCGCGCGACAAGGACGGCGCGCAGTGGCTGTACGCGGGCACGGGCGTGGCGGCGAAGCCGTTCGCCCCGCGGGTGCAGCTGGGTGCGGCGGCGGACTGGAAGGGCTACACGGCCTTCAGCGTGGTCGGCGACCTGGATTCCGACTTCAAGGCGGACCTGGTGGCGCGGGACGCGGCGGGCGTGCTGTGGCTGCTGAAGGGGACGGGGCAGGCGGACGCCCCGTTCGCGCCGCGGGTCAGGATCGGCGGCGGCTGGAACACGTACGGCTCGCTGCTGTAGCGGCAGGACGCGGCAGGACGCGGCCGGCCCGGAGCGGGTCGGCGGCAACGGCGGGCTGGGGTCCGCCGGTTGAGGACGAGGGGTCCCGGCGGTACGGCCGGGGCCCCTCGCGTGTACGTTGCACGCGTACTTCGTTGCTCATGGGTTCACGGGGGATTTTGTGATGCGGATACGTGGTTCGATGGCGCTCGGGGGCGCGGTGGCGCTGCTGGCGTCGGGGGCGGTGACGGGGGCGGTGTCGGGCTCTGCGGCCGCGGCGGGCACGCCGTTCGGCTTCTCGCAAGTGGTCGACGGGGTGGTCAAGCCGGGTGAGGCCCAGTTCCTGTCGCCGCAGCTGGGCGAGGGGGAGAACGGGCGGCCCGCGGGCACGTTCGTGTACGCCGTCTCGCGCAAGCCGCTGACCGGCGGTACGTGGGCGGGCGGGGCGCCGGCGGGCATCGAGGTGTCGGTGCCCTCGTACGACAGCTGCAAGCCGCGGGCCGGGGTGGCCGGGGTGTACGTGTGCCCGGCGAAGGGCCTGTCGCACTACCCGGGGCCGGTGCTGCGGGGGAAGCCGGACGCCGCGCACAACACGCGGGCGTACTACGGGGTGGTGTACGTGCCGCCGGGCGGGAGCGTCGCGGCGGGGATCGCGGAGGCGCAGAGCGCCGGGGCGCGGCCGGAGGACGGGACGCACGCGGCGGGCACGGTGACGGTGAAGTCCCCGGCGCGGGTCGCGGAGAACACGCTCGCGCTGTCGGTGCCGGGGGTGCAGGCGGGCGGTTCGGTGGCGCAGTCGGTGTCGGTGCACGCGGTGGACGCGGCCCGGCTGCGGCTGACGTTCGCCTCGTCGGCGGGGCAGCGGCAGTGGGAGTACGGCGAGCGGTCGCTGTCGGTGGAGGAGGTCACGGCGCCGCCGTCGGTGAAGTGCGAGCCGGCGGGTTCCTCGGGTCTGGAGGTCGTGTGCGACGTCCTGGCGCCGGGGGACGTGACGATCGGCTACACGCTGCGGGCGGGCGCCGACCTGAAGGCGTGGAAGCTCGATGCGAAGGCCGTCTACCAGGTCTACTCCTCGTCGATCAGCGAGGACAACCCGGTGAAGTCGGCGGCGTTCCGGGTGTCGAGCCCGTATCCGGTGCGGGACCGGCACCGGCTGTTCGGCCGGGGCCAGGACGGCTGGCTGCGGGTGCTGACGGGCACCGGCAAGGCCTCGGACCCGTTCGCCGCGTACGTGGAGCAGGCGGGCTCGGAGTGGGGCGGCTACGGGCTGGTGACGAAGCTGGCGCCGCTGACCGGCCGGGGCACGGGCGGTGCGGTCGTGGCCCGGGACAAGGCGGGGGTGCTGTGGCACTACGCGCCGTCCGCGCCCTCGAAGGGGGCGGGTCCGCTGGGCTCGCGCACCAAGGTGGGCAAGGGCTGGGAGGTCTACGACGAGATCGCCGGTGTGTCCGACGTGACCGGTGACGGCCGGGCGGACCTGGTGGCCCGGGACAAGGGCGGGGTGCTGTGGCTGTACGCGGGCACGGGCAGGGCCGCGGCCCCGTTCGCCCCGCGGGTGCGGATCGGCGCGGGCTGGAAGGCCTTCGACGAGCTGACCGGGCTGGGCGATGTGACGGCCGACGGGAAGGCGGACCTGCTGGCGCGGGACGCGGCCGGTGCGCTGTGGCTGTACGCGGGTACGGGCGTGGCGGCGAAGCCGTTCGCGCCGCGGGTGGTGACGGACCTGGAGGGGGCCGGGCTGCGGTCGCTGTCGGGTGCGGGTGATCTGACGGACGACGGGCGGCCGGACCTGGTCACTCAGGACGGGGCGGGGGTGCTGTGGCTGCACGAGGGGACGGGCGATCCGTCGGCCCCGTTCGGCGCGCAGTCGCGGATCGACCGCTGGTGGGACCAGTCGACGATCGCGAAGTTCGACACGCTGCTCTAGTCGGCCGCTTCCTTCCGGCAGCGGCGTCGCGCAGGGCGGCGAGGAGGGGGCATCGAGAGGTGCCGCACCCCGCAGGGGGTCGGCACTCGGAGGTGCCGTACCCCGCAGGGGGTGTGAACCGGCCGTTCCTCTGGGGAAGTTGAGGCAGATGCGGGCTCCGTCGGCTTCCGGCGGGGCCCGCGTTGCTACGGTCCGCAGGCGCCGCGGGGGGAGTGCCGGGCGCTGTCGCGGCAGCATCGTGCCGCAGTTTTCCGCCAGGGGGACAGAGGCATGCGCATGCGCAGGACGGTTGTTTTCGGGAGCTCGGCGGTGCTGATCGCCGCCGGGGCGCTGACCGGGGCCGGGCAGGTGGCGGCCGCCGGCCCGGCCGGGGCGGGGATCGGGTTCCACGACCTGCCTGACTGGACGGTCCGGCCGGGCGGCAGCCCGGCGGCCCTGGCGCCGCGAATGCTGACCGGTGACGGCCCGCAGGACCCGGAGGGCACGTTCGTCTACGCCCTGAGTGCGAAGCCGCTGACGGGCGGGGCCTGGTCGGGGAGGCTGCCGGCCGGCATGACGGCCGAGGCGGGCCGCGGCTGCACCGAGAAGCCGGGGGTGCCGGGGGTCTTCCTGTGCGACTACCGCAACTGGGACGCGCGGGCCCCGCGGGTGCGTACGGCGGTGGGGGCCGCGGACGGGGCGCGGGTGCACTTCGGCGTGGTGCTGGTGCCGAAGGGCGGGAGCGTGGACCGGGGTGTCCGGCAGGCGCAGACGGCGGCGGCCCGGCCGGAGGACCGCCGGCACGCGGCCCGGACCGTGACGGTGAAGACCGCGGAGCACGTGGCGCGGAACGTCGTGGACCTGCACGCGCCCGGCCTGAAGGCGGGCGGCTCGGTCCGGCAGTCCCTGAAGATCAACGCGGCTGACGCGGCGGACCTGGAGATCTCGTTCGCGCCGACCGGGGGGCAGCGGCCCTGGGACGGCGCGGAGCCGGGCATCGCGGTCGACTCGCTGTCGGTGACGGGTCCGGCGAAGTGCTCCGCGAGCCCCTTCGTGAGCAGGTGGGAGCCGAGCATCGTCTGCACCGTGCGGAAGCCGGACAAGGTGACCGTGTCGTACCGGCTGAAGGCGCAGGCGGACACGGCGGCCTGGAAGATCCGGGCGGCCGCCACCTACCGGGTGTGGAACGAGGATCCCGGAAACCCGCGGTCCGCGGCCCGGTTCGCGGTGGACAGCCCCCGCCCGGTGCGCGAGCGGCACAGCCTGCTGGCGCGCGGCAGGGACGGCCGTCTGTGGGCGCACGCGGGGACGGGCAGGGCGGACGTGCCGCTCGAAACGAAGGTCATGGAGCCGGTCGGCAAGGGCTTCGGGCAGTACGACCGGATGGTGAAGCTGTCCCCGGTCACCGGGCGGAACGCGGGCGCCGGGGTGCTGGGCCGGGACCGGTCGGGCGTGCTGTGGTTCCACCCGATGGGCCGCTACGAGGGGCTGGCTCCGCGGACCCGGATCTCGGCGGGCTGGAACGCGTACGACGAACTGGTCGGCGCCTCCGACGTGACGGGGGACGGGGTCCCGGACCTGCTGACCCGCGATCCGGAGGGGAACCTGTACGCGGTCACGGGGCGGCCCGGTCCGCAGTGGCGGCCCGCCCACCTGACCACGCTCGACGGAGGCTGGGAGCGGTACGACCGGATCGTCGGCGCGTCCGACGTGACGGGCGACGGGAACGCGGACCTGGTGGCCCGGGACCGGGCCGGGGTGCTGTGGCTGCGGGCGGGCACCGGGGACCTGACCGACCCGTTCCGTGCCCGTACCCGGATCGGTGCGGGCTGGGGTGCGTACCGTGCGCTGTCGGGTCCGGGCGACCTGACGGACGACGGCCGGCCGGACCTGCTGGCGCAGGACGCGTCGGGGGCGGTGTGGCTGTACGCGGGCACGGGCGTGGCGGCGCGGCCGTTCGCACCGCGGGTGCCGGCCCTGGCGCCCGGCGACAACGGGGGCGCGGTGCAGGGGTACGACACGCTTCTCTGAGGGGTTGCGACCCGCGCTCCTCTGAGGGGGAAGGGCGTACGGGGAGCCCGTACGGGGAGCTGTAAGGGGACCCCGTACGGGCAGCCCCGGCCGCTGCGGGGCCGTCAGTGGCGGCCGGAGATCCGGTCCGCGATCCGGGCGAGCGGGGTGGTGGCCGCGCTGTGGGAGGCGGCCTCCCGGCGGTCCGCCTCGCGGTAGGCCGCGTACAGGGCGTGGACGCCGAGCCAGCGGAAGGGCTCCGGCTCCCAGCTGCGGACCTTGTGGTTCACCCAGGGCAGGCTGGTCAGTTCGGTGGCGCCGCCCTGGCCGGAGTCCTGCTGGACCAGGTCGCGCAGGGTGCGGGCGGCGAGGTTGGCGGTGGCCACCCCGCTGCCGACGTAGCCGCCCGCCCAGCCGAGGCCGGTGCTGCGGTCGAGGGTGACGGTGGCGCACCAGTCGCGGGGCACGCCGAGCACTCCGGACCAGGCGTGCGCGATGCGGGTGCCGGCGAGCTGCGGGAAGAAGCGGACGAGGATCTCGCGCAGGGCCTCGACGGTGGCGGGCTGGGTGGTGCCGTCGTTGTCGGTCCGGGAGCCGAAGCGGTACGGGACCCCGCGGCCGCCGATGGCGATGCGGTCGTCGGCGGTGCGCTGTGCGTACATGTAGGCGTGGGCCATGTCGCCGAGGGTTTCGCGGCCCTCCCAGCCCAGTTCGGCCCAGACCTCCGCCGGCACGGGCTCGGTGACGATCATCGAGGAGTTCATGGGCAGCCAGGCCCGCTTGTGGCCCTTGATGCCCGCGGTGAACCCCTCGGTGCAGCGGAGCACGTAGGGGGCGCGGACGGTCCCGTACGGGGTGACCGCGCGGCCCCGGGCGATCTCCGTGACGGGGGTGGACTCGTGGATGCGCACCCCCAGGGCCTCGCAGGCGGCGGCCAGTCCCTTGGCGAGCTTCACGGGGTGGATGCGGGCGCCGTGCGGGGTCCAGCCGGCGCCGACCGCGCCGGAGATGCGGATCCGTTCGGCGGTCTCGCGGGCGCCGAGGAGCAGCCGGTCGTGCTCGCCGAAGGCGGTCTCGGCGGCGTGGAAGGCCTTGAGGCGGGCGAGCTGGGCGGGGGTGTGGGCGACTTCGAGGACCCCGCCCTGGTGGATGTCGGCGTCGATGCCCTCCTTGGCGGCGGTGTCGACGACCTCGGTGACGGTGGCGTTCATGGCCCGCTGGAGGCGGACGGCGGCCTCGTGGCCGTGCAGCTCGGCGTAGCGGTCGCGGCCGGCGATGCCGTTGTAGAGCCAGCCGCCGTTGCGGCCGGAGGCGCCGTAACCGCAGAACTTCTGCTCCAGGACGGTGACGCGCAGGAAGGGGGCGGCCTGCTTGAGGTAGTACGCGGTCCACAGGCCGGTGTAGCCGCCGCCGACGATGCAGACGTCGGCGGTGGCGTCTCCGGGCAGCGGCTCGCGCGGGGGCGGGGTGCCGTCCTGGGCGTACCAGAAGGAGATGCCGCCGTTGACCGTGCCGGATGTCTGGGCGGTCGTGATCGTCGTGCGCGTCATGGGGGAGTGGTACACCGCGGTCCGTACGGGTGTCCAGGGTTCGGCGCCGCGTTCGGTTCCGTGTTCGGCGCCGGGTGTGGGGGTGCGTGGGGCCCTTCGGCCTCGAATCGAAGGCCGAAGGGCCGGGGCGGCTGGGCGGTGTGGCCGTTTAGGGTCCATTAGGCATATGTATGCCTAATGGAGGGTTCTGCGCGGATGGTCACGAAGGTCGTACGTACGGTGGGCCGCGCGGGGTCGGCGGGGGCGGCGGGGTCGGCGGTGTCGGCGGTGTCGCCGGGGGCGGCAGGGTGGCCGGGGCGAGTGGGGCGGGCCGGCCGGGCGGGGCGGATGCGGCGGACGGGCGTCGCGGTGGCCGCGGCCGTGGTGCTCGGTGCGGCTGCGGTGGCCTGCGGGGGTGGGGGCGGGGGTGGTGAGGGCGATGCTGCGGGGTCGTCCGCCGCCGCGCCGGTGCGGACCAGTCCGATGGCGGACCGGCTCGCCAAGCTGCCCTCCGCGGTGGAGGGGACGAACGTGGTCGTCGGCGACCCGGCGGCCCCGCGGACGGCCCGCGTCCTGGTGGACCCGCACTGCGGCTACTGCGCGCTCTTCGAAAAGGAGGGCGGCGAAACGCTCCTCAAGGCGGCCCTCACCGGGCAGGTCAAACTCGAATACGTCCTCGCCTCCTTCCTCGACCAGGGCGGCAGCGGCTCCGCGAAGGCCGTGAACGCGCTGCGGGCGGCGGCCGAACAGGGCAAGTTCGCGGAGTACAACGCGGCCGTCTTCGCCAGCCAGCCGAAGGGCGCCTTCACGGAGGCGCACCTCCTCGCCATCGCGGCGAAGGTGCCGGGGCTGCGGGGTGCCGCGTTCGACGCGGCGGTGAAGGAGGACAAGTACGCGGACTGGGTGGTGCGGGCCGAGAAGGCCTTCGAGGCGACGGGCGTGCCCGGCACGCCGGCCGTCCTGGTGGACGGGAAGCCGGTCGGGTCGGAGGACCGCTCGATGTTCGACGCGAAGGCTTTCGCCCACACGCTGAAGTCCACGGGCATCGGTTGACATTGCTCCACCCCAACCCGGGACCCGATCTCGACCCGGCGGGTCCTGTCGCGACCCTGCGGGTCCGATCCCGGCCCTGCGGGGGCACATTCCAGCCTCGCCGGGGGGGGGGGGGGGGGGGGGGGGGGGGGGGGGGGGGGGGAGGGGGAGGAAGAGGGGGAGAGGGGGGTGATGGCAAAGGAGACACGAAGAAGA